>JAGNIJ010000007.1 GCA_018001225.1 Kiritimatiellia bacterium
TGGAACCGGCGGTACTCGGGCGTGACGGGCAGCCAGACCAGCACCGGCCGGAACCCCTCCCGCCGCGCCCGCGCGGCGATCCGGTCCAGCCCGCTCCAGTCCGGGCTGAAGGACCACGCCAGTTGCTCCAGCCAGCGAGCCTCGCGCTCGTCGATCGTCCCCTCGAACACGGTCGTTCCGCCCGCTCCCTCTTCCCGGGTCTCTCCGGCGTCCGCCGGGGCCGAGGCCGCCGATCCCCCGCCGCCCTTTCGCCACGCGCGAGCCTTGTCCTTGAGCGACTCCCGCGCCGCGCTCACGCGGCTGATCCGGTCCAGGGACAGGTCGTACCAGCGGCCGTACCAGCGGTACACCCCGGACATGCTCGCGCGGTAGCCGCGGAGGTTGAAGTCGTCCTTCGTGACGCAGAGCGCGACCAGGTCCGGCCGGAATCCGGCCTCGTCCAGGTAATGCTCCAGCATGGAGGCCGAGCCGGCCGCCGTGCAGGAACCGTGCCGCAGCGACGCCACGCCGCGGCCCAGTTCCGCGGCGAGCCGGTCCGGGTCGACGCCGTAGGCCAGCGCGCTGTTGCCGAGCAGCCAGACCGGCGCCCGGGACTCCCGGAGCGTGCGGCGCTGTCCCTCCACCAGTTGCTCCAGCGCGCGCCCGTCGGCCAGGCGCCCCGTGCGCAGGCCCCAACCCACCGCGAGCTCGAGGGCGAGCAGGATTCCCGCGCCCAGCAGGACCGCGCGGGACAGCCGCGGGCGCTCCGCGAGGGTGCTAAAACTGAAAATAGATAAAAGGCGTTTCATTGAGCGGTCTCAAGAACAGGATGGCCGCGGCCAGGGCCGCGTAGGCCAGGCCGCGCGCGATCCACGGCCATTGCAGCAGGCGCTCGTGCGCCCGGGCCCGGTACTGGGGCAGGTCCACGAAAAGCATCAGCGTCGAGAAGAAGGCCACGCGGAACACGGGCCCGAGGTGGAAGGCGGCCCACCCGCCGCGCCCGCCGAGGATGCCGGCGAGATACGACCAGGCCGTCCCGAAATCCCGGGCGCGGAAGAAAACCCACGTCAGCAGCACCAGGTGGAAGGTGAAGACCATGCCCGCGAGCCGCTTCCCGAGCGGCGCCGGCGCGGCGGGGCGGGCCCGGCCCCGGAGGCCCAGCCAGAACTTGTGCGCCGCCAGGTAGAGGCCGTGCAGGCCGCCCCAGACCACGAAGGTCCAGTTGGCCCCGTGCCAGAGCCCGCCCAGCAGCATGGTGAGCATCAGGTTGCGGTAGGTCTTCCGCGTGCCGCCCCGGTTCCCGCCCAGCGGGATGTACAGGTAGTCCCGCAGCCACGTGGAGAGCGAGATGTGCCAGCGGCGCCAGAACTCCGTGATGCTGGCGGACAGGTAGGGCTGGTTGAAGTTCTCCATCAGCTCGATGCCCATGATCCGCGAGATGCCGCGGGCGATGTCGCTGTACCCGCAGAAATCCCCGTAGATCTGGATCGCGAACAGCCACACGCCGGCGAGCAGCTCGATCCACGTGCGCTGCGCGGGCTCGGCGAAGCACCACTCGACGTAGGGCGCCGCCGCGTCCGCGATCGCGATCTTCCGGAAAAATCCCAGCAGGACCAGCAGGGCGCCCGAGGCGAGCATCCGGCGGGTCACGCGGCGCGGGGCCGCGAACTGCCCCAGCAGGTTCTGGGCGCGCTCGATCGGCCCCGCCACGAGCTGCGGGAAGTAGCAGACGTACAGGGCGAAATCCAGCAGGCTGCGCGTGGCCCGGATCTGGCCCCGGTACACGTCGATCGTGTAGGCCATCGTCTGGAACGTGTAGAACGAGATGCCCACCGGCAGGATGATCTTCAGGGTCGGCAGGTGCGCCTGGAAGCCCAGCGCCGCCAGGAGCGCGGCGGCGGAGTCCACAAAGAAGTTGGCGTACTTGAAGAAACCCAGGATGCCTAGGTTCCCCGCGAGGCTGGCGAGAAGGAAGACGCGGCGCCGGGCCGGGTGGCGCTCCATCCCCAGGGAGCAGAAGAAATCGAGGAACGTCGAGATCGCCAGCAGGCTGCAGAAGCGCCAGTCCCACCACCCGTAGAAGAAGTAGCTGGCGACCAGCAGCATGCCGTTCTGCGCCCGGCGCTCCAGGCTGAAGTAGAGCGCCAGTACGATCGGCAGGAAGATGAAAAAAGCCCCGCTGGTGAAGAGCATCGGCGCTATCCTTGCGGGCCCCGCCCGGCAACCCGGAGGAAGAGCGCAATGTATTTGCGCGCGGTCTCCTCCCAGGAATACTCCCGGCAGCGCCGGCGGCCCTTGAGGACCAGGTCCTCCCGCAGGGCCGGGTCCCGGTGAAGCCGGACCATCGCTTCCTCCAGGCGCGCGGCGTCCCCGCTGGGAAAGATCAGGGCCGCGCCGCCCGCCACCTCCGGCAGAGAGCCGGCATCCGAGCAGATCACCGGCACGCCGCGGGCCATGGCCTCGAGCAGGGGAAAGCCGAAGCCCTCGATGCGCGACGGCATGATCATGGCCCCGCTGACCCCGTACAGGGCCTGGATGCAGGCGTCGCTGACCCGGCCCGGCCAGACCGCGTGGCCTTCCAGGCCCAGCGTCGCGATGTCCCGCATGACCTGGTCATGGAACTCGCCCTGGGGGCCCGGCATGAGAAGCGGCCAGGGGTCGGGCACCTGCCGGCGATACCCGGCGTAGGCCCGCAGGAGGATGTCCCGGCCCTTGCCCCGGTAGTCCGTGCGGGCGGGGGAGAAAAAGATCCGGTCGACCTTCAGGCCGATTTCCTGCTCGACCACTTCCGCGGGACGGTCCATGGGCGGGGCCGGCGGCAGCGGGGAAGGGCCGGGGTGGATGACCTCGGGGTTTTTCACGCGGGGGAACAGCCGCACGAGATCGTCCACCGTGGTCCGGGAGATGCCGGTGAAGGCCGCGCCCCGGCGCAGGGAGAGGGGCGTCGCGAGGTACTTGCGGTAGACCGTGCGCTTGAAATCGTACTGGTTCCTGACCAGGAAGGCGCCCATGTCGAGGAACGTCACCACGGCCGGCACGTTCCACCGGCCCGGGAAATGGGCCCCGCCGCTGGGGATCCAGAACGCGTCGAAACGCCCCCGGTGGATGGCGCGCGCGGATAGGAACTCCAGCCAGAAGGCCTTCTTGAACTGGTTGTTCAGCCAGGGGACCGGTTCCACCCGGGCGGCCGGCAGGACCTCCCGCAGGACCGCCTCCGCCTCGGTGTTGCACAGGACGGTCAGTTCCCAGCCGGGGGCCAGCCGCAGGATCGCCTCGAGAGTCTTCTCGACAAACAGTTCGGCCCCGGCCCGCCGCCCGTAGAGGGTATAGATGGCGCCCAAGCGCATGGGAGCGTTTATAGCCGAACCCCCGGCCCGCCACAAGGGAGGATCAGGGCAGGGCGACGCGGACCTTGTACAGGCGCTGGGTGACGTCCGCCGGGGGCGGCTCGGTTTCGCTGCCGTCGTCCACCCAGTTGGTCACCCCGCCGTGCCCGGGGAAGGGCGTCGGGGTCGCGACCTCCCAGGCGTTGAAGTTGGTCAGGTACCCGGTGTTGTAGAGCACCTCGTACACGCGGCCGGTGTCGGCGAAGAAGGACAGCCGCCCGAATTCAAACAAGCCGGGCGTGGGTTCCGCGAAGAAGAAGCTGGCCGGCGAATTGGGATCGGTGGCCGCCACGTACTCGCGGTAGTTGTCCACGCCGTCCGCGTCGGGATCGTTCGTGGCGTTGTACACGTACAGCCCGCCGAACGATTGCTGTTCCCAGGCGTCCGCCACGCCGTCCCCGTCGCTGTCCACCCAGGGGGACCGCCCGATGGCGATCGCGGCCGGGTCCGACAGCGCCTGCGCGCCCGTCGAGTCGCGGGCGAGGGCGCGGACGGTGACGCTGCCGACGCCGTAGGCGAGGGTGTCGGCCGCCGCGACGTAGGGAGCGTTGGTCAAGGCGGCGAAGGGGCGGCCCTCGACCAGGAACACGACCTGCGTGACCGTGCCCGGCGCGTGGCTGGCCGCGGCCTCCAGGAAGACGTTGCTTCCGAGGACGAAGGCGGCCCCGCCCGTGGGCGAGAGCAGGTGGCACGTGAACGGCGAGTTGCTGACGACGACCGGCACGAGGGCGTGGCCCTGGGTTTCCGTGGCGGCGCCGTCGCGGGCCACGAGGCGCAGTGTGTGCCGGCCGTTCGGGAGGCCGGCCGTGTCCCACGCGTATTCCGCCTCCAGCGGGTCCCGGCCCGTCCAGAACGTCAGGGTGCCCTGCGCGGTCAGGACCCGGTAGGAGCGCACGGCATCGTTGAAGACGTATTCTTCGGCGTCGTCAAACTGGTCCGAGAACGACACTCCGGTGTCGAGGCCGCTGGGGGGGAAGGCGCGGGTGACCTGGTAATCCACGAACAGGTTATAGCCCTCCGGGCCGGGCGTCCGGGCCTCGAGCGCCATTTCCGTCGGCAGGTAGGTGGTAAACGTCACCGCGCGCACCCCGTTGGTGGCCTGCAGGGCGGCGTTGGAGTTGATCAGGTTCTGCAACTGGGCGAGCACGGAGGCGGCGGTCTGCCCCTGCGCCGCGATGACCCGGTTGGTGACGATGACGCCGTTGGTGAGCGTGATCTTGCAGGTCACCGTGTCGCCCGTGTTGGCCGTGCCGGACACGGATACGTACTCGCGCGCGGGATACGCGCATTCCAGCAGGTTCGGAGACAAGGCCTGGCCCCACACCGACAGCACGGCGGCCGTGCCGATCGCCGTCTCCGCGCCGCAGGCGATCGCGGAGCCGGCCTGGCCGTAATTGGTGTAGATGAGCTGGAGGCGATCCCCATAGGCCTCGGCCCGGGCGGCCGTCTGGCTGGCGTTGACGGCGGCGGCGAGCCCGGCCACGGCGGAGTACAGCGTGTCGCCGGCGACGGCGGTGTAGGCGCAGGTCACCCCGCCCACCATCGCCCGCAGGACGTTGCCGGGCGCCGGCCCGACGTTGGTCAGGGCCGCGGTCCAGAGATCGTCCACGTACAACTCCAGGGCGCGCGCGGGGATCCCCGCGGCGTTGGTGGCGGCGGTGACCTGGACGGTGACCACGCCCGAGACCACGGCGTTGCTCGCCGGCGCGCCGACGGACACCCCCGGCGGCCGGGCGTACGGCGCCGCCAGCGGGTCGCCGACGAACAGGCCCTGGTAGGGATTGGCCACGCTCATCCAGTAGCTCTCCGCCAGGTTGAAGCCTCGGAAATACCAGAAGTACACCAGGGGATCCGGGAACTTCTCCACGTAGGCGCACGGCTCCGCCACGGTCCCGTAGCTGGCCGCGGCCCCGGCGCGGATCCAGTCCGTGATGGGCGACTGCCCGCCGCCCGGCTCGGGCAGGCGCCCGCCGAACGAGGTCAGGTGATCCGCAATCGCGCCCGGCCGGTACACGTTGGTGGTCCAGAACCATTCGGGGTAATTGGAAATGCCGGTCAGGTAGCCCAGCACGTCCTTCCGGTTCGACAGCGCGTTGCTGTAGAACTCGCGGACCTGCGGGAACCCGGTCCAGAACCGGCTTAAGAAGTTGAGACGGCTGAAGAGCTTGTAGCGGATGTTCCGCGCGCCGTCGGACGGCGGGTAGAGGAGGTAGATCGTGCCCGTCGGAGCGGAACCGTCGGCCAGCTTGCCGTTCTGGATGTTCGTGGCGGACTGGAAAAGCGTCCTGGCGGTGAGCGTCATGGCGAGGTAGAGGTTGGTCCCGCCGTACGTGTCGCGCCGCGAGAAACCGCGCTCGGCCTGGTAGTAGGCGCTGCGCGTGTTCGTCGGCATGCTGCACGTGGAGGAAATGGTCGGTGCGGCCTTGAAGCCATAGAAGAGCACGGCCGTGGCGCCCTCGTTGGCGTTGACGCGCGTGGGCAGCTCCTTGCAGAGCACGAGGTAGTCGATCTGGTTGCTCAACCCGTAGTCGGCGATGTGCTGCTGCACGCGGGCGACGATGGCCGTCTGGAAAAACTGGTTGGTGGCATCGTACAGGTACGGATCGACCGAGACGCGGCACACGTTGAGCTCCGGGATCCCGCGGGTCTGGCGGTAGAGCAGGCCGATCTCCTGGGACTCGATGCTCCGGTCGTTGACGATGACCAGGACGTTCTGCGGGCCGCCGCCGGCGGCCGCCGGCAGGACCGCCAGCGTCCAGGCCAGCAGGATCCCGGCCCGCGCGCGGTGAAGGCGATCGCTCAACATGACGCTCCCCTCTATCCTTATAGTATACCCGCCGCGGGCCGTTCCATCCAGCCTCGGTTTACGGCGCCCCTACCGCGCGGGGTCGGCATGGCGGAACACGAGCGGAAGCAGCGCGTGCCCCTGCGTTTGCACCGCCGTGCCGTCGCGGGCCACGAACCGCAGCGCGTGCGGGCCGGCGGGATGCGCCGCGGTGTCCAGCACGGCTTCCGCCTCCAGCGTTTCCCGCCCGCAGGCCAGTTGCAGCATCCCGCGGCTGCTCAAGAGGTCGATCGTGTCGCCCAGCCGCCCGCGGTAGGCGACCGGAGGGCCCAGCCCCGTGCCGGCCTGCGCCGGGAGGATGTGGTATTCGAGCAGCAGGGCCATGCCCGTGGCGCCGGGGCGGCTGGCCTCGAGGGAGAATTCCACCTGCTCGCCCGAGCTTTTTCGGTTGGCCAGCCGCACGCCCTCCTCGCCGCCCAACAGGGGATCGTCGCGGAGAGCCCGCTCCAGGCGCGCGACGACCGAGGTGGCCGCCTCACCTTCCGCCGCCGCCACGCGCGCCGTGACCACGGTCCCGGCCGCCACGGTGATCCGGCACTCGACGGCGTCGCCCTCCCGGGCGGGGCCCCGCAGCAGGAGGTACTTGCGCGCCGGGTACGTGCTGTCCAGGAAGGCCGGCGTCAGGGCGCGGATGCTCAACGCGGGCGGCGGCCCCAGCCCGGCCTCCACGCGCGCCCCGTAGCGCGTGGTCGCGCCCGGCTTGCCTATGCGCCCGTCCATCAGCACGACCCGGTCGCCGAACGGGATGGCGTTGAGCATGGGGTTCTGCCGCCGGAGGTCCCGCGCGATGCCGTCGGCCGCGGCACAGAGGTCGTCCGCGGCCCGGAGGATGTACTGGCCGGCGGTGCCGTCCACGTCGACCCATATTTCGTTCCACGCCTTCGGCGTCACGTTGGTCAGCGTGGCCGTCCAGAGCTCGTCGAGGTACAGGTCGATGGCCGCGACGGGGCGCTCGGGGGTCCCGACCGCCGTGACCCGAACGGTGACCACCCCCGATACCGTCTGGCCGGAAACCGCGCCGGACACCGTGACGAGGGGCGGCCGCGCGTAGGGCGCCATGAGGGGATCGCCCACGAAGAGCCCCTGGTGGGGATGCGCCACGCTCATCCAGTAGCTCTCGGCGAGATTGAAGCCCCGCGCGTACCACAGGAAGACGAGCGGGTGCGGAAACTTCTCGGGGAAATTGCACGGTTCGCTGACGGTGCCGTAGCTGGCGGAGGCCCCGGCCCGGATCCAGTCAAACACGGAGCTGTGTCCCATCGACGGCGTGGGCAGCATGCCGCCGAACGACGTCAGGTGGTCCGCGATGGCGCCCGGCCGGTACGCGTTGGTGGCCCAGAACCAGTCCGGGTAACTGGAGATGCCGGTCTGGTAGCCCATGACATCGCGGAGGTTGCCTTGGGCGTTCTGCTCCGCGAAGACCCGGCGCGGGAAGCCTTCCAGGAAGCGCGCCTGGAAATCGAACTCGTCGAAAAGTTTGTACCGGATGTTCCGGGCGGGGTCGCTGGGCGGCTTGAGCAGGTAGAAGGTGCCGTCGGGCGCCGTGCCGTCGGCGGCGACGGAGCGGTCCACCAGCCGCCGGGTTTCCTCGGGCGTGGGGGCGGACAGCAGCATGGCCAGGTAGGCCGGCCGGCCGGGCCCGCCCGTCGCGCGCGAAAAGGCCCTTTCCGAGAAGACGTAGGCGTTGCTCGTGCCGGGGATCAGCGCACACGGGGGGGCGCCCGGCGCGTTCTGGAATCCGAAGGCCAGGGCGGCCGTGATGCTCTCCGAATCGCTCACCCGCGTGGGCGCGCTCCAGCAGACGGCGAGGAAATCGATCTGGCGGGCCAGTCCCTCGGCCTCGATGTGGGCCTCGATGGGCCGCCGGATGTGCTCTTCGAAGAGGGCGGCCGGGATGGACGGCTCCGATGACGGCAGGCGAAGGCGGCATAACTGGCGCGGAGCGAGGCCCCGCTTCTCCATGTAGTACCGGCCCGCCTCGACGGACGCGCGGTCGCGGTCGTTGACCACGACCAGCACGTTCTGCGGGCCTCCGCCCGCGGCCGCGGACAGCGCGGCCCCGACCACCGCCCCGGCCGCGAGCCGGAGCATCTGGCGCCCGTGCCTCATTTCGGTCCCGCCAGCATACCCGCCGGCCGCCGCCCTGCAACAGGCAAAAACGGCCTTGAAAAGACGCCGAAGGCCGGGAATAGTCAGGCGGTTCTGGAGACCCCGGCATGCCGCGCAATATTGTCCAGGCGAGCTTGATCACGACGTTCCGGTGCAATGCCCGGTGCGGGATGTGCCATATCTGGCAGACCCCGACGAAACCCGAGGAGGAACTGCCGGCGAAGTATTACGAAAAGCTCCCCGAAGGCCTGCGCATCAACGTTACCGGCGGCGAGCCGACCCTGCGCGAGGACATCGAGGAGATCTTCGCCATCCTGCACCCGAAGGCGGATCTGCTGGAGTTGAGCACGAACGGGTTCTACACGGACCGCGTCGTGCGCCTCGCGGAAAAGTATCCCGACATCCTCATCCGCGTGAGCCTCGAAGGCCTGCCGGAAACCAACGACCGGCTGCGCGGGACGAAGGACGGGTTCGACCATGCCCTGCGCACCATGCTGGAGTTGAGGAAAACGAAGTGCCGGAACATCGGGTTTTCCATCGTGATCTCCGACCGCAACGCGGACGACCTGATCCCGCTGTACGAGCTGTGCGCCGCGCTGGACGTGGAGTTGGGCAACTCGGTGATGCACAATTCCTGGTACTTCCACAAGACGGACAACGCCATCGCGGACCGGGACAAGGCCGTGAAACGCGAGACGGAGTTCATCGCCGCGCTGCTGCAGTCCCGCCGCGCGGGGCTCAAGAGCCGGATCAAGGACTACGGCCGCGCCTACTTCAACCGCAGCATCCTGAACCGGTTCGCCGGCAAGCCGGCCTCCGCCTACCGGCCGCCCTGCGGCGCCGGCACGGATTTCTTCTTCGTGGACCCCTGGGGGAATGTCACGCCCTGCAACGGGTCCGCCGAGGAATGGATCATGGGCAATCTCAAGGAGTCCTCCTTCGAGGAGATCATGAATTCCGACAAGGCGCGCGAGATCATGGCCCGGGTCCGCGGCTGCACGCGCGACTGCTGTTTCATCGTCACCGACCGCCACGACATGGTGCGGCGCCCCTGGAAGCCCATCAGCTGGATCGCGCGCAACAAGCTGCGCCTGGCCTTCAAGCTGCCGATCGACGCCTCCTGACGTGAATGTCCGCGTCATAGGGCTCCGCGGGTTTCCCGGCGTGCAGGGCGGAGCCGAGAAGCACGGCGAGGAACTGTACCCGCGCCTGGCCGCCCTCGGCGTGCGGGTCACCGTCATGGCCCGCGCGCCCTATTTCCCGCCCGACCGGCGGGCCGCGGAATGGCGCGGCGTGCGGTTCGAGTATCTGCCCGCCGTCCGCCGCAAGCACCTGGAGGCGCTGGGCCACAGCTTCGCGGCCGCGCTGCGGACGGCCCGCCGCCGGCGGCAAACGGACCTGGTGCACGTGCACAACATCGGCCCCGCCCTTTGCCTGCCCGTGTTGAAGCTCGCGGGCCTGAAGACCGT
This sequence comes from Kiritimatiellia bacterium, assembly GCA_018001225.1. Lineage (NCBI taxonomy): Bacteria > Pseudomonadati > Kiritimatiellota > Kiritimatiellia > Kiritimatiellia bacterium. The sequence continues at coordinate 9,789 of JAGNIJ010000007.1, forward strand.
GCTGACCTACCACAGCCCCAACTACGAGCACAAGAAATGGGGCCCGTTGGCCCGGGGTGTCCTGCGCCTCGGCGAGCGGATCGGCCTGCGGTTCAGCGACGCGGTGATCACGGTGACCGAGGCCGCGCGGCGCGCGCTGGCGGAGCGCTATCCCGGGCGCCGCGTGGTCCACATCCCCAACGGGGTGGCGCGGATGGAACGCCGGCCGCCGGGCGAGGCGATGCGGAGGTGGAGCTTGACCCCCGGCCGCTATTTCTTCACCGCCTGCCGCTTCGTGGAGGGCAAGGGGCTGGAGGATCTGATCCGCGCCTTCGACCGGGTCCGCCGGGACGACCTCCGGCTGGTCATCGCGGGCGCTGCCGACCACGAGACGGACTATAGCCGCGGCCTCAAGCGCCTGGCGGCCGACACGCCCGGGGTCGTCCTGACAGGGGTCTTGAGCGGGGCCCCGCTGTGGGAGCTCTACAGCCAGGCCGGCCTGTTTGTCCTGCCGTCCTACGCCGAGGGATTACCCCTCTCCGTCCTCGAGGCCATGGCCTTCGGAACCCCGGTGCTGGCGTCCGACATCGAGGCCAACCGGGAGGTCGGCCTGCGGGCACACCGGTTCTTCCCCGCCGGCGCGGTCCCGGAACTGGCCGCCCGGATGGAGGCCCTCCTCGCCGCCGGCCTGCCGCCGGACGAGGCGGACGAGTACCGCGCCCTGTTGGCGCGGCGCTACGACTGGGACGCGGCCGCGCGTAAAACCCGGGACCTCTTCCTCGAGGTTGCCGGCCGCCCCGCCGTTTGACATCCGGGGCCTTCGACCGTACGTTCCCCGCGCCATGTTCTGGTCCATGAAAGGCTACGACGTGCTGGTCAACGTCACGAACATCTGTGACGCCCGGTGCGTGATGTGCAACATCTGGAAGAACCAGGACCTCGGGCGGAAGTCCTACCTCTCCCCGGCCCTGCTGGAGAGCGTGAAGCCGCTGTCCTCCGTCAGCTTCGCCGGCGGCGAGCCGTTCCTGCACCGCGAGATCGTGGACATGGCCCGGGTGGTCCACCGGAACAACCCGCGGGCCAAGATCGTCTTCTCCAGCAACGGGTTCCGGACGGACGTGATCGTGGAGAAGGTCGCCGATATCCTGAAGTTCCATAAACACGTGCAGGTGACCATTTCGCTCGACGGCATCGGGGCGGCGCACGACCGGATGCGCGGCGTGCCCGGGGCGTGGGACAAGGTCCACCGCACGTTCCAGCGGCTCGGCGAGATCGGGCTGAAGCGGCGCAACTTCGGCTTTACGATCACCGCCGAGAACTACGCGATGCTCCCCGAGGTCTACGCCCACGCGCGAAAGCTCGGGGCCGGGCTGTCTCCCGCCGTGGCGCAAAGCTCGAAGTTCCTCAACGTCGAGGTGCCGCCCCTGCGGCCCGAAACGATCCTGCCGTACCTGGAGCCCCTCGTCCGGGATCAGTTGAAGAGCTGGAATCCCCTGGCCTGGGCCCGGGCGTTCTTCCTCTACGGGGTGCTGCACTATCTGAACACCGGCCGGCGCCTGCTGCTCTGCGACGCGTTCGAGCGGCAGTTCATGATCGACCAGACGGGCGAGATCTTGTCGTGCCACCCGATCCTCAAGAGCGCGGGCAACCTGAACGACCAGCCGCTGCCGGCCATCCTGGCGAAGCCGGAGACCGTCCGGCTGGCCCGCGACCTGCGCTCCTGCCACGCGTGCTGGGAACTCTGCACCGCCCGCTCCTCCATCCGGGCCAGCCTTTGGAAGGTGGCGCGGTGGGCCGCCTGGAACAAGGCGCTCGTGCACCTGGGGCGCTGGAGCGCCGCGCGGCCGTCCCCGCTGTTCCCGGGCACGGCGCCCATCCCGCCGCCGGCGGGGCATCTAAAGGATTGAACTGCGGGGCCGTTGTATCGTAGGGTTGCAGCCCGCAAGAGGCCAACGGCCCGTCGTTCATGCTTCACAGGACCGCCCAGTTCCGAGGACAGATCAGCCAGGCGCTCGATGCCCTGGTGACGGCCGTGGCCTTTACCCTGGCGCTGGCCATCCGCCGCGGGATGAACATGTGGCGGCCGGACCTGTTCCCGCCCTTCGACGCCCTCTGGCAGCATGCCTGGCTGTACCTGCTGCTGCTTCCGCTGTGGATCGTGATCCTGGAGTCGAACGGGTACTACCAGCACCCGTTTGCCCGTTCGCGCCTGGCTTCGCTGAAGATCCTGTTCCGGGCCAACGTGATCGGCGTCGCGGCCGTGTTCTTCCTGCTGTACCTGCTCAAGGTGAAGCATATCCCCCGGGTCCTGGTGATCATCTTTGCCGCGCTGGATGTCCTCCTGCTGTGGATCAAGGACGCTGTCACGCGGCAGGTGGTGCCCCTGTGGAGTTCACCGTCGCGGATCCTGCTCGTGGGCGCGCCCGGGGATGTGAAGGCGGTCCAGGATCAGTTGCGGCAGCAGCCGGCCTGGTCGGTGAAGGTGCTCGGCCTCCTCCGCCCGGAGGGGGCCGCCGCGGGCCCGGAGGACGGCCCGCCGGTGCTGGGGACCCCCCGGGATCTCGCCCGCGTGCTGCACGAGCAGACGGTGGACTCGGTGCTGCTGGCCCCCGGCCGGCAGACCTTTGAAGAGATCCAGGAGTTGATCCAGGTCTGCGAAACGGAGGGCGTGGAGGCTTGGCTCCTGGCCGACTTTTTCCGCACCAGCATCGCGCGGGCCTGCGTGGATCAGTTCCAGGCCCGGCCGGTCCTGGTGTTCCGGTCCACGCCGACCCTGTCCTGGGCTCTGGTGACGAAACGGGTCATGGACGTTGCGGGCGCGCTGCTCCTCCTGGCGCTGCTGTCCCCGCTCTTCCTGGCCGTGGCCCTGGTCATCAAGCTGACCTCTCCCGGCCCGATCCTGTTCCGGCAGAAGCGCTGCACGCTGCACGGGCGCCTCTTCACCATGCTGAAGTTCCGCACGATGGTGGCCGACGCGGAACAAAAAAGGGCCCTGCTGGAGGAACGGAACGAGGTCAGCGGGCCGGTGTTCAAGATCCGGGACGATCCCCGGGTCACGCCCGCCGGCCGGTTCCTGCGGCGCCATTCGCTGGACGAACTGCCGCAGCTGTTCAACGTCCTGGCCGGCGACATGAGCCTGGTGGGCCCGCGGCCGCCGATCCCGTCCGAGGTGGCGAAGTACGAGAACTGGCAGCGCCGCCGCTTGAGCATGCGGGCCGGGCTCACCTGCCTCTGGCAGGTCAGCGGCCGCAACGACCTGTCGTTCGAGGATTGGATGCGGCTGGACCTGGAATACATCGACCACTGGTCGCTGGGCCTCGATCTCGAGATCCTGGTCAAGACGCCGCTGGCCGTGATCCGCGGCACGGGTTTCTGATTCCGCCGGCCCGGTCGTTGACCCGTTGAACAAAAGCGGGTATGGTACGGTCTAATTCGTTTCCGGGCGATGTCCTACACCGCTACATCCTCGCAGCTGTGGAGCGAGCGCTGGCGCCTCGCGGCCCTTTCCCCGTCTGTCCTTCTCCAGCTCGGGCTGGCGGCGGTCCTGATCGGCCTGGCGTTCCTGATGTTCCATTTGCAGGGCAATACGGTGGACATCCGCATGTACGGCCGCTCGGCCATCCTCTGGATGACGCAGCGCTGGTCGGACCCCGGCGGGGACAACTCGCACGGCTGGCTGATCCCCTGGGTGAGCCTGTGGGCGGTCTGGCACCGCCGGAAGGAAATCCTCTCGGCCCCGCGGCGGGTCAGCGGGTGGGGCCTGGCGGTGGTCGTGCTCGCCCTGCTCGCGCACTGGGTGGGGGCGAAGGCCCAGCAGGTCCGCCTCTCGCTGTTCGCCCTCATCGGGCTGATCTGGGGCGTGCCGTTCTATCTCTACGGATGGCAGGTGGCCAAGCAGCTTCTCTTCCCGGCCGCCTTCCTGATCTTCTGCGTTCCGCTGAACTTCCTCGACAGCCTCACGTTTCCCCTGCGCCTGATGGTGACCATCGTGTCCCACCACCTGCTCAACGGGCTCGGGATCGCGGTGCAGCGGTCCGGCTCGGCCCTCCGTGCCCTGGATAGCGGGGGGATGGAGCGCTGGGCGCTGGACGTCGCGGACCCCTGCAGCGGGCTGCGCTCCATCATGGCCCTGACCGCCCTGGCGGCGGTCTATGCCTACCTGACCCAGAAAACGCTGCTGAAGAAATGGCTGCTGTTCGCCTCCTCCATCCCCCTGGCCATCGTCGGGAACATCGCGCGCATCGCGACGATCGCCCTGATGGCCGAGGCGTTCGGCCAGGAAGTGGCCGTGGGCCTCTATCACGACTACTCCGGCTTCATCTTCTTTCCCGTCTCCCTGGGCCTGCTGATCGGCCTGGGCAGCCTCATGAACAGCCACCCCAAGGAAGTGTGGTCCCGATGGAAAAGCGAACTCTTAAGCCCTACTTCGTCCTGATCGTCCTCTTCGTGCTCACGTCGCTGGCGCTGGCGCTGACGGTGGACGTGAACATCAGCGACGAGGCCGGGATCGCCGTCAAGCTGCCGGACCTGGTGGGCGGCTGGCGCGGCGAGGAGATCCTGTACTGCCAGGGGCCGGGCTGCGGCAAGGAGTTCGTGGTCGGCGCGCTGGAAAACATGGAGGCCTGTCCCCTGTGCGGGGGCCCGCTGGGGTCCATGAGCCTCGGGGAAAAAACGCTGCTCCCCAGCGACACCATCATTCTCAAGAAGCGCTACACCGATCCCCTGGGCAAGAGCCTCTACGTTTCCATTGTGCTTAGCGGCAAGGAGCGGGCCAGCATTCACCGGCCGCAGGTCTGCCTCGTGGGGCAGGGGAACGAGATCGTCGGCACCAGCGTCCTGGAAATTCCCATGGACAACCGCGGCCCGCTCGAAGTCATGGTCCTCGACATGTTGCGCCGGTTCCAGACGCCGGACCAGCGGACCATCGAGTCCACCCAGTACTATGCCTACTGGTTTGTCGGCAAGGGCCGCGAAACCCCGTACCACGTGCAGCGCATGATCTGGATGGCCACGGACCGCATCTTCCACAACATCTCCCACCGCTGGGCCTACATCGCCGTCTGGGGCCTGCGGGAGCCGGACTCCGACGCCTACCGGGAGCAGATCAAGGCCTTCATCCACGACCTGTACCCCCTGATGGCCATCGAGTCCCGCGGATGAGAGGAAATCGCCCGCCACGCGCAACGTTTCCGCCGGCCGGCGGTCTAAGCATGTCGGAGCTTGACGCGCGGGCGCCGAAAACCATAAGTTTTGCGCGGTTTTCACCGGGATCGAAATCACGTGACATCGTTTGAATCGAACCAGCAGGGCGCCGGCGCGGGGGCCGGGGCCGTGGCGGAGCAGGCCCGGCCGGATTTCCTCGACCACCAGGAAGGCCGGTTCTTCCGCCGCGCCGACTGGAGCGCCTTCTGGACGGTCCTCCTGGTCACCCTCGGGGTCTACGTGTACACCCTGGCGCCCACCGTCACGCTGGAGGATTCCGGGGAACTCGCCGTCGCCTCGGACTACCTCGGCGTGCCGCATCCGCCCGGCTATCCTATCTGGTCGCTCTTGACCTGGTTCTTCCAGTGGATCTTCCACTGGGTCACCTACTACGGCTACCCGAACCCGGCGTGGAGCGTCGGCCTGTTCTCCGCCGTCAGCGGCGCCCTGGCCTGCGCCCTCCTGGCCATGCTCGTCAGCCGCTCCGGCAGCGACATCATTCGCACCTGGAAGCGGGCCACCGAGGTGCTCGGCTACCGCACGGAAACCGTGCTGTGCTGGGCCGCCGGCGTCTCCAGCGGGCTCCTGCTCGCCTTCAGCCCCGTCATGTGGTCGCAGTCGGTCATCGTCGAGGTGTATAGCCTCAACGCCCTCTTCCAGACGGCGATCCTGCTGCTGATGTATCGCTGGATGTGCCGGCCGAAGGAAGACGCCACCCTCTATATCACGGCGTTCATCTTCGGACTCGGCCTGACCAACCACCAGACCCTCCTCTTCATGGTGCTCGGCCTGATGGCCGCCATCTGGTTCCGCGACCGCGCCCTGTTCCGCGATTGCCTCGCCGCCCTGTTCCTCGCCGTGTCCGTCTACCTCTTTGTCAGCGCCTACGGCATGAACCCCGGCCCGGACGCGCCGGCCGAAATCCTGCGGCAGAAACACCTCACCCTGACGTTCGCCCTGCTGTTCCTCTTCGCGCCCCTCGGCCTGTTCCTGATCCAGCGCCGGATCATGACCGAGTGGAAACGCGTGCTGTTCGTCATCCTGCTCGTCGGCGTGGGCCTCTCGTTCTATGCCTACATGCCCTTCGCCTCGGAGCAGAACCCGCCCATGAACTGGGGCTATCCCCGCACGTGGGAGGGCTTCAAGCACGCCATCAGCCGCGGCCAGTACGAGCGCATCACGCCGACCGACATCTTCAGCAAGAAGTTCCTCGAGCAGATCGGTTCCTACATCACCGACCTGCGCGAGCAGTTCTCCTCGCCCATCTCCCTGCTCGCGCTGCTGCCGTTCGTCTTCTTCATCAAGCTCGACCGGCGGGCGCGCACGTGGCTCATCACGGCCCTGATCTCGTTCTTCTCCGTCAGCATCATCCTCGTCATCTTCCAGAACCCGGCGCTCGACATCCAGACCCTGTTCATCGGGCGCGTGCAGTTCATCCAGTCCCATGCCGTGTACGCCATCTGGCTGGGCTACGGCCTGATCTTCATCCTCGCCTGGCTGGAGACCCTCGTGGGCGGCATGGGGGTCGCGCGCTTCCTCGGCCCGGTCTTCGCCGTGCTCCTCCCGCTCGTGCTGGTCTACCAGAACGGCTACGACGACAACCAGCTCCTCATCCTCGGCGGGACGGAGCAGCATGGGCACGACTTTGGCTGGCAGTTCGGCCACTGGCAGCTGCGCGGCGTCAACGGCATCCGCGACGACCTGGCCTTCAAACGCGCCCCGGCCGAGTTCGAGGAGCTCTGGAAGCAGTACCCGACCCCCGACTACCCCCCCGAGATGGGCACCAACGCCATCTTCTTCGGCGGCACCGACCCGGGCCGTTTCGTGCCGACCTACATGATCTACTCCGCCAAGTGCCGCAGCGACGTCTACCTCATCACGCAGAACGCGCTGGCCGATAACACCTACATGAACGTCATGCGCGACCTCTACGGCGACACCATCTGGATCCCCTCCCAGCAGGACAGCAACCTCGCGTTCCAGCGCTACGTCGAGGATGTCCAGGCCGGGCGCGTCCCCGCCGGCGCCGCCGTGACCGTGGAAAACGGCCGCGTCAGCGTCCAGGGCGTCGCCGGCGTCATGATGATCAACGGCATCCTCGCGCAGATGATCTTCGAACAGAACAAGTACAAGCACGAGTTCTACGTCGAGGAGAGCTACGTCATCCCGTGGATGTATCCCTACCTCACCCCCCACGGCCTGATCATGAAGATCAACTCCGAGCCGCTGCGGGAGCTGCCGCCCGACCTCGTGAAGAAGGACCACGATTTCTGGACCTGGTACTGCGACTACCTGCTGAAGAACCCCAAGTTCGACCGTGACGTAGTGGCGCGGAAGACCTTCTCCAAGCTCCGCAGCGCCATCGCCGGCCTCTACGCCTTCCGCGGCGCCCAGGATTCCCCGCGCCGCGAGGAGATGTACCGGGAGGCCGAGTACGCCTTCCGCCAGGCCATCGATCTCTATGACCTGAGCCCCGAGGCGAACTACCGCCTGGCCGACATTCTCATGCAGCAGCGCCGATTCGCCGAGGCGCGCGAGCTTATCGAGAACTTCCTGAAGAAGGACAAGGGCAACGACAAGCTCCGCGATTTCCTGACCCAGCTCAGCGACGCCGACAAGGCCGATGCCCGCCGGAACGAGCTCGAAGCCACGTTCAACCAGGGGCGCGGCGACCTCCAGTCCGCCCTGGAACTGGCCCGGCTGTACCGCCGCCTGAACCTCGACCAGCAGTTTGTCGGGCTGACCATGCAGCTGCTCAACGACGGCAGCCTCCCTCCCGAGTTCTACCTGGAAATCGCGAAGCTGTTCGCCGAGGCCCGGCGCGCGGACCTGCTGGCCGTGGCCCTGCAGCGATACGTCGCCCGCGATCCTTCGCAGCCGAGCATCTGGATGGACCTCGCGGCGGTCCAACTGGCCATCCAGCAGACGGAGCCCGCCCTGGAATCCATCCGGCAGGCGATCACCGTCGGCGGCGACGCCGCCCGCGACGCCATCCGGAAAGACCAGCGGTTCAACGGGCTCCGCGCGAACGCGCAGTTCCAACAGTTGGTCCCGCCGGTCCAGTCCCGGCTCCCGGCGACCCTGCCTAACCTGCCGGTCTTCTGATGCCGGCCTCTGGAGGGCGAGCCTCCGGCGAGCCGTTCGTGTAGTCCTGTCCCGGGACGCGTGGTATGTTGACCCCGTGAAATCGGGACTCCAGACCCTCCTCCTCTTCGTCGACGGCCTCGGCCTCGGCCCGGACAACGAAAGCAACCCGGTCTTCTCCGGCGCCTGCCCGCGCCTCGCCCGGCTGCTGCGCGAGCAGGCCGTCCCCATCGACGCCGGCCTCGGCGTCCCGGGCCTGCCCCAGAGCGCCACCGGCCAGACCGCCCTGCTGACCGGCGTCAACGCGCCCGCGCTTATGGGCCGGCACATCGAGGGCCTTCCGGGACCGAGCCTCAAGGACATCATCCGGGATCACAACCTGTTGTCCGCGCTCGCCGCGCGCGGCTACCGGGCGACCTTCGCCAACGCCTATTACACCCGCGATATCGAGGAGGTCCGCGCTCGCCGCTTCCAGTCCGTCACCACGGTGGCCACGCTGGCGGCCTTCGGCGCGGTGCGGGATGCCGTGGACCTCCTCGCCGGCCGCGCCGTCTACCAGGACCTCACGCGCCGCTCGCTGCGCGAACGCGGCTATGACGGCCCCCTTGTCACCCCCGCCCGGTCCGCCCGCGACCTCGTGGCCCTCGCGGGGGAGCACGACTTCACCCTCTTCGAATACTTCCAGACCGACCGCGCCGGCCACAAGGGCGACCCCGACTTCACGCGCCGCGTCTTGTCGGAGTTTGACGAGTTCCTCGACGGCGTCCTGGCGTTCCCGGGCGAAGCCCGGCTCTTTCTGATGACCAGCGACCACGGGAACATCGAGGACTCGTCCGCGCGCGTCCACACGGCCAACCCGGTTCCCTTCGTGGCCCTCGGTGCGCATGCCGCGGAACTGCGGAACAAGGTGCGAAGCCTGACGGACATCACCCCCGCGCTGCTGGACCTGTACGCCTGATCGGCGCGGGCCTCGGGGGCGAGGCCGCGCTACTCCGCGGCCTTCTTCTTGCGGGTCCTCTTCTTGGGCGCAGGTTCCGGTTCGGGCACCGGGGCGGACTTCCGGGCCTCGTACAGCGCGGCCCGCTCGGCGGCGGTGGCCCCTTCCAGGATGTTCGAGTAGGTCAGCCGATACGCTTCCTGGAGGCGGAAGCGGGTCCCCGCGGACAGCGTCTCCCACGTCAGCAGGCGCGGGCCCGCGGGCGTCGTGATTTCCACGCCCTCCGGCTTGACCTGGGAGAGCGCGCCTGGCGCCGGGACGCCATTGGCCAGGCGGATCTCCTGGGCCCCGGCGGCAGCCAGGTTCAGGCAGATCAATGCCGGAACCAACCAGCGCTGGAAGCGTGCGGACATGGGTCCCTGTTTCCAGCAACCCAGTATAATCCGCCCGGCGGCCATTGACAAGCCATCGGCGATATGCGACTTAAATGACGCTTCTTCAGCGTCCCATGGAAGGGTGGCTGAGTGGTTAAAGGCACCCGACTCGAAATCGGGAGAGCGCCCAAAAAGTGCTCCGTGGGTTCGAATCCCACCCCTTCCGCCATCATCAATCGCTTGGCACCCGTGGGTTCGATTCCGCGCGGCACGGGCAGCCGCGCGGAAGGGCTGCTGCGCGAGCAGCAGCGGGCGAAGCCCCAAGGGCCTCGGGAGAGGCCCGCAGCAATCCCACCCCTTCCGCCATCATCAATCGCTTGGCAACCGTGGGTTCGATTCCGCGCGGCGCGGGCAGCCGCGCGGAAGGGCTGCTGCGCGAGCAGCAGCGGGCGAAGCCCCAAGGGCCTCGGGAGAGGCCCGCAGCAATCCCACCCCTTCCGCCATCATCAATCGCTTGGCAACCGTGGGTTCGATTCCGCGCGGCGCGGGCAGCCGCGCGGAAGGGCTGCTGCGCGAGCAGCAGCGGGCGAAGCCCCAAGGGCCTCGGGAGAGGCCCGCAGCAATCCCACCCCTTCCGCCATCATCAATCGCTTGGCAACCGTGGGTTCGATTCCGCGCGGCACGGGCAGCCGCGCCGGCGTGCAACTCCGCGGCTGCAAGTTTTCGTGAACAGGCCCAAGTCACGGCGTTCCCCGAATTCGGAAAAAGGCGGCCGGATTGGTCATCGGCACGTCGAACAGCAGTGGCCCGTCGTTGGTCAACAGCGGCCAGCCGGGCGAAAGCCATGAATCGGACGCCGCCAGGTCCGGCGTGGTCTGCAATTCGAATCCCGCGCAGGAGCCCGGCAGGTTGATCCGGGCGAGGGCCCCGGTCCCGGCGGACTCGATCGCCACGCGCGGTGTGCCGTCCCGCACCTCGACCCGGAGGTTCGTTACCGTGGAGTGGCCCGCGAAATCGGTCAGGGTGCACTGCACCACGGACGTCCCCGCCGGGAACAGGCTGCCCGACGGCGGCTCGAACGTCACCGTGACGTCGGGGTCGGCGTCGTCGGTGAACGCGGCCTGGAAATGTACCGGCGCGCGGTTGGTCGGATCCGAAGCGGGCGTCCACGCCACGAATTGGCCCGGTCCGGTCCATTGCGGCGCCCCGGTATCCGGCGTCGCGCCCGCGGTCGTGGCGAGCGGGGACATCGCGCTCATGTTGTGCGCGGCGTCGAAACTGAACAGGGCGGCATGGACGACGGCGCTGGTGCCCGGGTCGAGCACCACGCGCTGCACGGTCCCGCTCCGCGGCGCGAACGCCGGCCCGATGGCCTGGGCCGCCCACCAGTTGATGGTCAGGCGGTTCGTGGTCGATTCCTCCGTGATGGGGCGGTCGGCCCACACGATGTGGTAGCGCGCGGCGTCCGGCGGGGCGGTCCATTTCAGCAGGACGAGCCCGCCGCCGGGCACGGCCTTCACGTCCGTGACGGCCGGCGGCGGCGTGGTGTCGGGACGCGGGGCGGCTTTCGCGTAGAGGTAGTAGCGGCCCTCGAACTGGCCGCCCCACGAGGCGAAGTTGCCGTAGGGCGCTTCGCCGCCGTCGATGCCGCCGTCCATGAAGTCCTCCAGCTGGGTCCAGTACGCCGTCTTCCCGGTGTGCCCGTAGTACCAGGCCTGCGGGTCCACCAGCGTCAGCGCGGTTCCGCTGGACGTGCCCTCGCCCCCCTCGCGGGCATTGAAGTAGTAGGGGAAATGACCTTGGCGCAGGTTCCACTCCATGAGCCCGGACAGGTACTGGAAGCCCTCGGCGTATCCCTGCGGATCGCTGTGCGCAACTTCTTCCAGGTAGTTGGCCAGGAAACGCATGAGATAGCCGGTTTGAAATCCGCCGCCGGAAGGCTCGACCGATTCCTTCTGGTCGCCGTAGTACGGATCCTGGTCCGGCCGGAGGCAGTCGCGGATATGCGCGCGCAGCCGCGCCAGCAGGTTGGTGTCGCCCGTGACGCGCCAGGCCTGCAGGGCGTGCTGCAGGCTGTGCGCCGTCGCGCGGCTGGAGTAGTCGGGCCAGGGATCGAGCCGCTCCAGTCGGACGCGGCGGAACTCGCCGACAAAACGGTACCAGTCCCGGATCCACGGGTTGCCGGAGGCGAAGTAGGCCTCGGCCACATGGTAGAACCAGCCGTGCTGGTCGTCGCGCGCGTAGTATACCGGCGCCTCGCCTTCGCCCTCGACGCTCGTGCCGGGAAGCCGCGGCGCCGCCAGCGCCGATACGCCGTGGCCCTCAAAGATCCGCCAGCACCCGCCACCGTACGGGTTCTCCGTCAGCCGCAGCCGCGGCCAGTCCTCGTCGTGACGGTAATTCGCGATCCACTCCGGCCGCACGTTGAGCTCCGCAAGGGCCTGGTCCTGGTCGGCGAAGTAGTCGGCGGCGTCGCCGCTCGCCAGCCCGCGGGCCCCGCCGTAGGCCCATCCGCCGGGCGTCGAGGCCCCGCGCCGGTAGGAGGGCTCCGGGTCGCGGAAGAGGGCCCAGTTGAAGTTGTAGCTCGTGCCGGCGAACGCCGCCGGGTCGTACTCCGGGACCCGGCGGCCGGACGGTGCCGGCAGGTTGGCCTCGGGCGGCAACACCCCACCGAGATCCAGCGTGGCCGCGGCTTCGCGCTGCCAGCCGCGGTCGGCCAGCGCGACCGGCGGACGCTGGAACGTGCGCGCGAGCGCGAGCAGGTCCGCGTCCGCGATCCCCGCGCCGTGGAAATACAACAAGCCCTCCTTGACCACGTGCTGCATGTCCTCCAGCCAGAACAACGCGTTCGTGCCGAATTGCGGGGGCTCCGCCGCGCTGTGCTGGAAGAACTGGCGGCTCCACGACGGGAACAGCTGGAGGGACACCACGTTCTGCGTATCCACGCCCAACCCGTTCGGCCAGGTCTCCCAGAACAGCCGGAGCATGATCGCCACGCCGCGCCGCCCGTCGCGCACGTCCAGCACCCCCTCCGCCCCCGCGCCGTTGGGGAAGTTGGTCGCGTACAGGGCCGCGCTGTCCGACCCGCGCCGCACCGTCATGGCCGAGTGCGATTCCTGGGCCTGGAATAGCCCGTGCCGGTTGGTCGCCGTGAACGGGGCCGCGCGCCCGATGCCCGCCCGGACGACCGCGCCGGTGTCCAGGTTCAGCGGGAAGCACACGCGCATGTCCTTGAAATAGAGCGGCCACGAGCGCGCCGCGTTCTTCGCCGAGTTCTGGAGCTGGTAATCGATCTTCAGGAAGGGCTGGCCCGCGTAGGCGTACAGGCGGGCCGCGAAGCCGTGCCGGTGGTCGTTGGTCGCGAAGAATACGGCCGGTTCCTCCAGGCGGATCACCGCCCGGAGCGGACCGGCCTCCTCGACGGTCACGGCCAGGTTGGTGCGATCCGCGTCGCGCTGGACCGGCCCCGCGAAGTCGAGCGGCGTGAGCTGGCCGCCGTGGCCGGACCCCGGCGAGATGATCGCTTCGGCCCCGGAGAACTGCCCGTCTCCGTCCTGGTCCAGCCATACGGATTCCAGGAGCGCCCCGCGCTGCCGGGAGACGACGCACCGGAGCGGCCCGGTGGTGATCGTGATATTGGTGGCGGTCTCGGCCACGGTCACGGCCTGGGTGGGAAGCCGCGGGGTTCCCTCCTCCAGGGTCACGACGCGGTTGCTCCACGCGGGCAGGTCAGGCTGGAAATGGACCAGCAGGTGCCGCAGGCTCCCGTCGCCCGGCCAGCGCCCGAGGACCTCGCACTGGACCGGCAGCGCGCCTCCGTCCTCCCCGCGCAGGGCGAAGGCCCCGGTGTTGGTGGACAGGCCCCGCGGCAGGGGAACGACCGCCGACGCCGGAAAGCCGGCCGCATGCTCCCCGGCGCACTCCATGACGCGGATCGGGATGGTGACAGAGCGGCCTTCCGCCGCGAGCAGCATCGCGCCGGCCAGGGCGGCGGCATGTAACAGGGCCGATCGCATGGGGATATACATACACCGATCGGGCCGGGCGCGGCAGGACAAACCTTTTGGCTCGCCGGACTTGAATTCAGGTGTCCATTCCTTTGCGCAACCGGTTGTACAAACGGGGGCGGACGGGGTAGGATGTGTTTCGACGGGAAGGGGAGGCGCGGGCCCATGACCTTGCAGGAAATAGCGCGGCTGGCCGGGACGACGAAGAGCACCGTCAGCCGGGTGCTCTCGGACAGCCCCCGCATCTCGGATGAAACCAAGGCCCGGGTCAACGCCATTGTCCGGGAACACGACTTCCAGCCGAATTACCTGGCCCGCGCCCTCGCCCGCGGCCGGACCGGCACCCTCGGCGTCCTCGCGAGCAACATCAGCAGCGGGTTCTTCGCCGAGGTCATGCGCGGCATGGATATCGCCGCGGGCCGGAACCGCGGCCACCTCCTGGTCTCCATCGCCCACGGCGACGAGGATTATTTCAGCCTCTTCGACGACCTGCTGACCAACGGGCAGGTGGACGGCCTCGTGGCGATCGATCCGCCGATGGCGATCTTCGGCCGGGCCCTGGCGCCCGGCCACCGGCCGCTCGTGCTCTGCGCCGCGCGTCCCCCGGACCGCGCTCGGACCTGGGACGCCGTGGACAGCGTAACCGTGGACAACGCGCGGGGCATGGGCCGGCTCGTGGCGCACCTGGCCGGGCGGGGGGCGCGTGACATCGTCCATCTCGCCGGCCCCCGCAATAACTTCGATGCGCGCCAGCGCCGCGCCGCCTTCATGAGCGCCGCGCGGCGGCTCCGGATCCCGAAGTGGCGCGTCCTCGACGGGCACCTGATCCGCGAGGATGGGCGGGACGCGATCCGGAAGTATTTCACGGCGAAAGGCCGCCGGCCCGGTGCCTTCGTGGCCTTCAACGATTCCGTCGCGCTCGGCGTGCTCGCGGAAATCCGGAACGGTGCGCGCCGCCGGATCGCGGTGACGGGCTGGGATAACACACCGGCGGCGGAGGCGCTCGACCTGACTTCGGTGGAGATGCCGCTGACCCGGTTGGGCGAGATGTCGGCGCGCCTGCTGCTGGATCGCGTGGAGCATGAAGCCTCCGCGAAAGCGCCGGGGCGGCATGTCATTCTGGATTTGGAGTTGAAGCTGCGCAAATCCTCGCGCCTCTCCGCGGGGAGGAAAGGCGGGATCCGATGAGCATGGCCAACGGGCCGGCGTGGGCCGCGGCATTTCTTCTGGCGGGAGCCATTTCGTCGTCGGGAGCGGGTTCGCTTCGCGCTGTTTTCGGGGATCTGGCCGTCACCGTGACGCCGGCGGGCCCGGACGTCTACCGGTTCGACGTGGCGCCGGCGGCGGACGAGGCCGGGCCCCTGGAGCCGGGACCAGCGGTCCTGGCTACAGGAGAGGGGCAGGCGGAAATACATTGGAAGGACGGCTGGCTGGAGGCAAGACGCGGGGACGCCGCGCCGCTCTGGCGCGGGCGGCTGTCCGTGCTGAAGGAGTACGGCCGCGCGAACGTGCCAGGCACGCGGCTGGAGTGGGAGGCCGCGCCGGGCGAGGCGCTTTATGGGCTCGGCCAGCGTTTCAGCGGGCTCAACGTCGCCGGGAAGATCGTGGACATGTGGATCCGCGACGTGCCGGGGCAGGGCGAGGCGAGCTACTTCTGCACGCCGGTCTTGTTCAGCAGTTCCGGCTACGCCCTCTTTGCCGTCGACAACCCCGAGGGCGCGTTTGCCCTCAATCCGCTGGGCCAGGGCCTGAACCGCTACGACCGCGCGGGCCGGGAGTGGACCTTCTACCTCGCCTTCGCGCCCACGCTGAAGGAACTCGTGCTGAAGCGCGCCTCCATCCAGGGCCCGTTCCGCGGCGTGCCGGACTGGGCCTGGGGGCCGTGGATCAGCCGTAACAGCTACGAGAACCAGGGCGAGGCGGAGGAGGCCATCCGGGGCATGACGGAGCGCGGCCTTCCCGTGTCCGCCATTGTCCTCGAAGCCTGGAAGGGGCCGTACGAAACGGGGGAGTTCAACCGGTTCGCGCATGGCGGGTGGAGGGAGCTGGACCGTTACTTCGCCCTCTGCCGGGAGCACGGCATTCGCACCGTCCTCTGGCAGGTCCCCGTCATCCCGCCCTCGCATCCCGGAATCGAGGATCTGGCCGCGGCCGGGATGTTCGTTCGGCAGCCGGACGGTTCGGTGAGCTGGCGCCGCGAATGGCTCGCGGGCATGGCGAACATCGATTTCACGCGGCCGGAAGCGGTGGCGTGGTGGAAGGACCAGCAGCGCGACGCCCTGCGGCTCGGCGCGCGCGGGTTCAAGGCCGACGACGGCGAGGACATCAAGGCCGATGACGTCTTCTCGGACGGCCGGCGTGGCTGGCAGTTGCACAACGAGTATTCCACGCTGTACGCGCAGGCCCTGTACGGCCTGTTCGACGAGGAGGGCGTGGACGGGATGCTGTGGTGCCGCAGCGCCAGCCTGGGCTGCGAGCGCACGCCCGGGCTCTGGGCGGGCGACCAGTACGCCAACTGGGAGCAGTATCGCTCGTTGCTTCCCGCGGGCTTGAGCGCGGGCGTGAGCGGCGCGCCGTTCTGGAGCCACGACATCGGCGGCTACATCGGCGATCCCTCTCCCGAGCTCTACATACGCTGGCTCCAGTTCGGCGCGTTCAGCCCGTTCATGCAGTACCACGGCATCAAGCCGCGCGAGCCGTGGCTGTTCGGGCCGGAGGCGGAAGCCGCGTATAAGCTGCTGGCCCATCTCCGGATGAACCTGAAGCCGACACTGATCGAGCTCGGTCGCGAGGCGGCGGCGACGGGGATGCCGATCATGCGCCCGATGATCCTGGAATTTCCGGACGATCCGCGTTTCCTGGCGGAGGATTCGCAGTACATGCTCGGCCCGGATCTGCTCGTCGCGCCGATCTTCCAGGAGGGCGCGGCGAAACGGATCGTCAAGTTCCCCGCCGGCCGCTGGCGGCACCTGCTGTCGCCGACGATCCACGAGGGGCCGGCGGACATCGAGATCACGTGCGGCCTCGTGGACGCCCCGGTCTACGTCCGCGAAGGCGCGCGGCTGAAAGCACAGTTGGCCCGGGGCGCCGCCCTGGGCCACTGGTCGCCCGACGCGCCGGTTCGCGAGCTCCGATTCAGCCGACGACCATGATGCAGAACCTTTACGGATATCCTGGAGGGCGGCGGGCCTCCGCCGCCGTCGCGGCCGGCCTCCTGCTGCTGTTCCTGGCCCCGGGCGTTCGGGCGCTCGACTGGGTCGGGCACGTTACCATCGGCCCGCAGGACGGCTTCATCGAGTCCACCAACGACGTCTGGATCAACGTCGAATCCTCGCCCGCCGGCGGCGCCACGGGCGCGCGGGTGGTCTACAGCACCGACGGCGGCGGGAGCTGGGTATCCACGAACATGTGGGCCAACGGCCGGCTCGGTGTCCATGACTGGTGGCACGTCAATCTCGGTCCGTTCCCCGGCGGCACGGTGATCCGCTACGCCGTGGAAGTTTTCGCCGACGGCGGGGGCTCGATGTGGGACCGCAACGACGGCACGGACTATTACGCCCATGTCAACGGCGGCGCCGGGTCGCGCTGGTACGGGAACACGCGCCACGACCCGCCCAACCAGCAGGTGGACGCGGGCGAGGGGGTGACCGTCTTCATCGAGACCTATCCCATCGGCACGGCGGCCACGGCGCGCGTGGTGTACAGCACCGACGGAGGGGCCCACTGGACCTCCGTGGCCATGACGAAAAACGGAACGGTTGGCGCGAACGATCTGTGGCAGGCCTCGATCGGAAGTTTCGCGGCCGGTTCGACGAACTTCTACGCGGTGGAGGTCACGTTCGGGCCGGACGATACGGAATGGGACACGAATAACGGCGCGAACTACCCGCTCATCATAAACAACCTCCATCCTGGCCAGTGGGTCGGCCTCACGCGGCACAGTCCGCATAACGGCGACATCGACCCCGGCGACGATCTCTTCGTCACCGTGGAATCCCGGCCGCGCGAGAAGGCGAGCTCGGCCAAGGCGGCGTACAGCGTCAACGGCGGCGCGTGGCAGGAGGCCGGCCTGCCGTGGCTCGCGGTATCCGGCTCGAACGATGTCTGGCGCGGCAGTATCGGCTCGTTCTCGGCCGGCGACGAGATCCGGTACGCCGTCGCGGTGAACTTCGGTTACGGCGGCGAGACCTGGGACACGGCGGGCGGCACGAATTTCTACGCCTTCGTTAACACCGCCTCCACGTCGCGCTGGGTCGGCAATACCACGACCTGGCCCGAGCCGGGGGAGATCGATCCGGAGGACGCCCTGTGGATCAATACCGAGTCGCGACCGGCGGGCGATTCCATCTCGGCCCGCGTGATCTGGTCCACCAACGGCGGCACGGCGTGGAACTCGACGCCGATGACATCGAACGGCACGAACGGGAACAATGCCCTGTGGCACGTCAACCTCGGCCCGTTCCCCGCGGGGACGACGAACGAATTTGCCGTCGAGGTCGCCTTCACGGGCGGGGGGACCCTTTGGGACAGCGCGGGCGGCGCGAATTACAAGGCGGTCGTCAACTCGCCCCGGGAACTCTCGTGGATCGGCAACACGGTCCACTGGCCGGCGGACACCAACCTGGACGCGGGCGAGGACTTCTGGATCAACACGGAGACCGAGCCCCTCGGCGCGGCGACGAACGTGCGCGTGGTCTACACGGCGGACGGCGGCGCGACCTGGCAGGAGGCGAACCTGTCCACCAACGGCGCGTCGGGCAACCGGACGCTCTGGCACGTCAACCTGGGCGGTTTCGGGGAAGGGGTGGTCGTGCGTTATGCCCTGGAGGCCAGGGATGTCTACGGGAACTCGCTTTGGGACAACAGCTGGGGCGAGGATTTCTACGTCCGCGTGAATTCACTGATCCGCGACCTGTACACGGACAAGGCGCGGTACAACCCGGGCGACACGGCGACGATCTCGGCGGAGTTGTACAACGCGTCCGGCTCGCCGGTCACCGGCACGCTGCGGCTCCGCGTGTCGCATCTGTTCGGCGAACTGGCGGTGATCGAGTCGAACGTGACGGTCGGGGCCGGTTCGGGGGTGACGGTGAACCTCCCGTGGGGAACCCCGCTCGACGACTTCCGCGGGTACGCCGTGGATGCGGACTTCGTCGCGGGCGGCGCGACGAACGATCGCCGGTCCACGGCGCTGGACGTGAGCAGCGACTGGACGAAGTTCCCGCGCTACGGCTTCTTCTCCGACTTTTACGAGGGCGAGCAGTCCTGGGACTCGGAGGCCAAGGCGAAGGAGTTGAGCAAGTATCACATCAGCGCGGTGCAGTTCTACGACTGGATGTGGGAGCATGACAGGCTGGTGCCGTATGCGGACGACGGGACGCGTCTGAACGTCTTCGAGCAGATTGACGGGCGGGTGCAATCGCTCGTGACGGTGTCCAACAAGATCGCCGCCGCCAGGGGCCGGAACATGTTCACCATGGCCTATGATTTGCTCTACGGCGACAGCGGGCGGGGCTCGGCCCCGCTGCACCCGGAGTGGGCCGCGTACAACAAGTCGTGGGCGACCGACCCGGTGGACATCCGCCAGCATCCGCTGGGCAGCCACACGATCTGGGTCATGGACTGCTCGAACGCGGATTGGAAGCGATGGATCTTCAACCAGTACAAGGACGCGCTGATCAAAATGGGGTTCGAGGGAATCCACCTCGACAACCTGGGCGGGGCGTGGAGCTACCGGTACGACTCGAACGACGGCATCTGGGAAGGCGACGCCTTCCCCTCGTTCATCAACGACTGCCGGGGCGAACTCCGCGAGGTGAACCCGGACGCGCGGCTGATCCACAACGACGTGTACGCGGGCTATCTCGACCAGGTCGCGCCGTCCGCGGTGGATGTATATTACGCTGAAGTATGGGGTTATGACCGGTACAGCGACGTGCGGGAGCTGATTCTGCGCGCGAAGGACCGGGGCCGGAAGCAGGTTGTTCTCGCCGCGTACATGAACCTGGATGACTATACCAATTACTTGAGCGAGGCCTCGGTCCGGCTGATGGACGCCTGCGTGTTCGCCAACGGCGCGTATCATATCGAACTGGGCGAGGGCGTGGAGATGCTCTCGAACCATTACTTCCCGATGCACTGGCCGCCGATGCGGCCGACGCTGCGGCGCGCGATGCGGGATTACTATGACTTTATCGTGAAGTACGAAAACCTGATCTTCTTCAACACGCTCGGGGACGTGGTGGACGGCACGGCCGCCGCGAACCTCTCGAGCACGACCCATGCGATCAGCAAGACCGGCGCGGCCGGGAGCGTCTGGGCCGTGGCGAAGATCTGGCGGGACGAGTTCGACACGCTCAACCTGGTCAACCTGAACGGAGTGGACGAGCTCTGGCGCAACCGCAGCGCCCGGCCGCCGGCGCAGACCAACATCGCGTTCAAGTACTACGTCGACAAGGTCGTCCGCCACCTCTACGTCGCCACGCCGGACGACGGGCTCGGTCGCCCGCGGGAGCTGGCCTTCACCGGGGGCACGGACGGCGGCGGCTACTATGTCGAGTTCACCGTGCCCGCCCTGGAATACTGGGACCTGGTGGTGTTGGACAAGAGGACGGACATCAAGGTGGACGGCTGGCCCGGCGACTGGACGGGCGCCGCGCCGACGAACATCCATGCCGTCACCGTGGACCGGGGCGAGTGGATCTACACGGGCGAGGCGAACGACTCCAGGACCTTCGGCGGGGCCTCGCCGGACGAGGACATTACCGAGGTCCGCTTCACCTGCGACGAGACATACCTCTACGGCCTCATCCGCATGCAAAACATCACCAACGCGGAACTCCCCGCGATCGGCATCGCCTGGAATTCGCATCTCGGCGGCGGCAGCTTCCCCTGGATCGGGGACGCCTCCACGCCGGGCGCCTCGATCGGGCTGGAGAACGGCGACCAGCACGCGACGCGCGAAATCATGATCTACTCGGCCGGCGGGACGGCGAAGATCCGGCTGTACAACGGCAGCGGTTGGTATGTGCCGAACGCCCTGGATTCCGCGGTCGCCGTAAGCACGGGCGACGATGTCCTCGAGTTCCGCATCAACCGGTACGACCTCGACCTGTTCTACCCGCAGGAGGTCACGGTGTCGCTGGCCTCCTTCCGCGGCAGCAGCAACGAGGCGGGCAGCGACGCGACCTACGACACGCCCGACGACAATAACGACGGGATTGACGTCCTGGGCGGTGACGTCGGCGTGTCGGCGAACGCGTGGGCCCGCGACCTGGACGACAACACGATGGGCCGGCATTACCGGATCCTGTTCAACCAGCAGGGCGCGGATGCTTCCGTCCGGATCGCGTGGCCGAATTTCGACGGGCAGCGGATCGACATTCTCACGAACGAGGCGTACACCATCGTGGCGCGGTTCACCGAGACGTTGTCCGCGGTCACGAACGACTTCCTGTTCGCCGTCAACGGCGTGGCGCAGGATCCGGCAGGTTATTTCTTCCAGGATGAGGTCGCCGGGGATTTCATGGGCGAGGTCCGGTTCCCGTGGGCCGACACCGGCAGCGGCATCCGCACCATCGAGGTTTCCTATGCCGCGTCGGGTTTCGACCTGACGGCCTCGCGGACGGTGAACCTGAATCCCGACACCGATGGAGACGGGATCCGGGACGCGCTGGAGGACGTGAATCGGAACGACGTCTACAACACCCCGTATGAAACCAGTTACACGAACACCGACACGGACGCCGACGGCCTGGCCGACGGGTTCGAGGACGGCAACCGCGACGGGCGGATCACGGGGGATGCCAACAATAATTATCTTCACGACTCCGGCGAGCAGTGGTGGGAGACCGATCCGCGCAAGGCCGACACCGACGGGGACGGCCTGCCGGACGGATGGGAAGTGGCTCACGGGCTGGACCCGTGGGACGACGGGGTTGCCGGGCACACGAACATGAACACCGACGCGGCCATTACCGACGACCTCGAGGGCGGGGCGGGCGACCCGGACGGCGACGGGATGTCCAACCATGAGGAGTACATCGCGGGCACGGGCCCGCAAAACCGGTACTCCTTTTTCGGGCTGGGCGGCTTTTCCAATGCGCCGGAAGGCGCGTTCTACTTCAGTTGGCCCAGCGCGACGGGCCGCGTGTACGGCGTGCAGGTTTCGACGAATCTGCTCGCGGCCTTCGAGGGCTGGTCCAATGGAATTCCCGCCACGCCGCCGTCGAATACGCTCCGCGACGGCGATCATGCGAACGACACGCGGCGCTTCTACAGGGTCAGCGTGACGTATCCGGCCCCATAGCGGCGCGGAGCAAGGCCAGCAGCGCGACGCAAGCCGTGTCCGTGCGCAGCGTGCGCGCGCCCAGGGAAACGGACAGAAAGCCGTGGGCGGCCAGCAACTCCTCCTCGTACGGAATCCAGCCGCCCTCGGGGCCGACGGCCAGGAGAACCCGGCCGGGATTCGACACCACGACCGCGTCCCGGATGGAACGACCCTCGCCGGGTTGCGCGATGAGGCGTAAACCGTCCGGGAACAAGCCGTTCAACTCGTCTTCGACCAGGATCTTGAACTGCTTGAACACGCGGACCTCCGGCAGCCGCGTGTCCCCGGCTTGCTGGAGCCCCTCGATCAGCAGCGGGCGGTACACCTCCGGCCGCAGGACGTGCGAATCGAAGTACATCTTCTCGACCTTCCACGCGTTGGTCAGGATGATCCGGCCCACGCCCAGGGCCGCCAACTGCGCCCACAGCCTTCGCAGGACCTTGGGCCGGGGCAGGGCGAGCAGCAGGTCCACGCGCGGTCGAGGAGGAACCGCGTCCTCGAACACACACGACAATTCGACGGCCTCTTTCGCGAGCGTTGTTACGGTGCCCGTGCCGGGTGGGCCGTCCAGCAGGCCGACGCGAATCGTATCGCCGCATCGGGCGTTCAGGACCTCTACGACATGGCGGGCTTGTGTCCCTGTCAGTCGGACCGAACGGTCCGCTTGCAGGCTCCCGGGCTCGATCAGCAGGAGGTTCACCTGTTTCGCTCTTTCGCGGCTGCCGTTCGCATGAACTTTCCCTGGAGGGCGGCAGGCTCCTGCCGCCGTCAAACCCGTCGCCCTCCATCTTCAAAGCACTTCGTTCAAACTCCCGGTCCGGTACCCCTGCAGGTCGAGAGCGACGAAGCGGAATCCCGCGGCCTTGACCGCCCGCGCGATCTCCGAGCGCAACGGCGCCCGGGCCGCGCGTTCGATGTCCCCGGGCGCCAGCTCGATGCGCGCGAACTTCCCGTGCGCCCGCACGCGGACCACGGCAAAACCGAGGCCGCGCAGCGCGTCCTCGGCCTGCTCCACCGCGCGCAGGATCTCCGGCGTGATGGCCGTGCCGTACGGTACCCGCGAGGACAAGCACGCGGAAGCCGGCTTGTCCGCCGTCGGCAGGCCCAGCAACCGCGAGGCGGCCCGGATATCCGCTTTGCTCCACTTCGCTTCCAGCAGCGGGCTGCGGACGTTCAGGTTCCCGGCCGCCTCGCGGCCGGGCCGGTAGTCGCCGAGGTCGTCGGTGTTGGCGCCATCCAGCACGATCCGCTTCTCGTTTTCCCGGGCGAGTTGGCCGAGCAGCGTGAACAGCTCCGTCTTGCAATGGAAGCAGCGGTCCGGGGCGTTTTTCAGGTAGGCCGGGTTGTCCATCTCCCGGGTTTGGATGACGCGGTGGCGGATGCCGATCCGCGCGGCCAGCTCGCGAGCCGCCTCGAGTTCCTTGCGCGGCAGAGAGGGGGAGTCCGCAGTGACCGCCTCCGCCTGCTCGCCCAGCACGCCGTGCGCCGCCGCGGCGAGGAAGGCGCTGTCCGTCCCGCCGCTGTACGCGACCACGACCGCGCCCAGCTCCCGGAGCAGGCGTCCCAACCCGGCCGCCTTGCCGGCCAGTTCCGGCGGCCAGGCGATGTCTGCCCACGGCGTCATGGGGTCCTCTCCGCGGCGATCCAGCCGCCGCCCAGCACGTCGTCTCCGTCGTAGAACACCGCGGCCTGGCCTGGCGTGACCGCGAATTGAGGCTCGGTGAAATCCACTTGCGCGCCGCCGGGCTTCGTCGGCCGCACGGTCGCCCGGGCGCCGGCGTGGCGGTAGCGGAGCTGGACCTCGCATTCGATAGCGCCGGCCGGCGCCGGCCGGATCCAGTGCACATCCTCAACCTGGCAGCCGGGCTTCAGCGTTTCCTCCAGCGGGGCGA
Organism: Kiritimatiellia bacterium; assembly: GCA_018001225.1. Classification (NCBI taxonomy): domain Bacteria; kingdom Pseudomonadati; phylum Kiritimatiellota; class Kiritimatiellia; species Kiritimatiellia bacterium. Next base: position 33,593 of record JAGNIJ010000007.1, read on the forward strand.
CGATGACGGTGTTCGTGTCGGCGTGGAGTTCCTTGACGTACAGCCGCTGCGCGGCCGCGACGGCCAGGCCCTCGCGCTGCCCGATGGTAAAGTGATAGTGGCCTTCGTGTTGGCCGAGGACGCGGCCGGCCGTGTCCGTGATGGGGCCGGGCTGATGGAGATGAGGGCGGCGTTTCTCGATGAACTCGGCGTAGCCGCCTTCGGTCACGAAGCAGAGATCCTGGCTCTCGGAATCGTGGATCACGGGCAGCTTCTTCGCCCGGGCGATGTCCGCGACCTCCGGCTTGGTCAGGTCGCCGAGCGGAAACAGGCTATGGGCCAGTTGCGAGGCGTCGAGACGGTGCAGGAAATAGGACTGGTCCTTCTTCCGGTCGCGCCCGCGGGAGAGATGCCAGCCGTCCTCGCGGCGGGCCAGGCGCGCGTAGTGGCCGGTGGCGAGGTGGGTGCAGCCGAGCGCCAGCGCCTCCCGCAGGAGCAGGCCGAACTTGACCACCTCGTTGCAGCGGACGCACGGCGAGGGGGTGCGTCCCTCGGCATATTCCTGCACGAAGGGCGCGACGATGCGTTCGCCGAAGAACCCGAGTGCGTTGAGGAGGTAGTGGGGGATGTCCAGGAAGTCCGCGATCTGCCGGGCGCGGCGCGCGTCGTCGAGCGAGCAGCAGCGGGACCCCTCGCGCCAGAGGTGGGCGGTCAGGCCGACGACCTCGTGGCCCTGCTCGGCCAGCAGCGCCGCCGCGACGGAGCTGTCCACCCCGCCGCTCATACCGACGGCGACGCGGAGCTTTGGAGTTGTCGATGTCATCGCATCCCGCACCAAGATTGCCCACCGGTGGCGTCTTGGCAAGCTTTCGGCGTCGCGGGAGCTCCGCCCTCCAAATCCCTGATCCGATTGCCGCCTGGAGGGTCGAGCTCCGGCGAGACCGTGATGGTCAGGCCAGGGCGCCCAGCGCCTGCCGCAGGTCGGCCTCCAGGTCGTCGCCGTGCTCGATGCCTACGGAAAGCCGGACGAGTCCGTCGCCGATGCCGCGTCGCCGCCTCTCGGAGGACGGGATGGAACTGTGGGTCATCTTCGGGGGATAGCAGACCAGCGACTCCACGCCGCCCAGGCTTTCCGCGAGGATGAATACTTTCAGGCACGCCGTGAATTGCTCGACGGCCGGGAAGCCGCCCTTCAGGTCGAGGCTGATCATACCGCCGAACCCGGACATCTGCTTTTTCGCCAGCTCGTGCTGCGGATGCGCCGGGAGGCCCGGGTAGTAGACGCGCTCGACGGCGGGGTGCGCTTCCAGGAACCGGGCCAGGCGCAGGGCGTTCTGCTCATGGGCCCGCATGCGGAGCGCCAGCGTCTTGATGCCCCGCAACACGAGCCAGCAATCCCACGGCCCCGGCACGGCGCCGGCGGCGTTCTGGTAGGCCTTGAGTTCCTGGTGCAGCCCGTCGTCCGAAACGATCACCGCTCCGCCGATCACGTCGCTGTGGCCGCCGAGGTACTTGGTGGTGCTGTGGACCACGAGGTCCGCGCCGAGTTCGAGCGGGCGCTGGAAATAGGGGCTGGCGAACGTGTTGTCCACCGCGAGCCGGGCCTGGCGCGCGTGGGCGACCTCCGCCAGCGCGCGCAGGTCGGCCAGGCGCAGCAGGGGATTGGTCGGGGTTTCCACCCAGAGCAGGCGCGTGCGTTCCGTGAAGGCCGCCGAGACCTGCGCGGGGTCCGCCGCGTTGACGTAGGAGGTTTGAACGCCCCAGCGCCCGAAAACTTTGTGGAGCAGGCGGTAGGTCCCACCGTAGAGATCTTCGCCCGCGACGACGTGGTCGCCGGGCCCGAGCAGGTTCAGCACGGCGTGGGTCGCCGCGACGCCGGACGCGAAGGCGAGGCCGTGCTTCCCGCTCTCGAGCGAGGCCAGGGCCGCCTCCAGCGCGGCGCGCGTGGGGTTGCCCGAGCGCGAGTACTCGAACGCGCGCGGCCGGCCGATGCCGTCCTGCTGGAAGGTGGACGTCTGGTAGACGGGTGTTATCACCGCGCCCGTGACGGGATCGCTCGGCTGCCCGTCGTGGATCGCCCGGGTCTCAAATCGCATAGGAACTGCTCCTCGGTTGGTCGTGCTCGGCGCGGGGCGCGGTCCAGGGGAAAATCAGGTCGGACCGGGTCACAATGTCCGCCCTATGGCCTGAAGGATGTTGCCGTAGGAAGCCATGACTGCAGTTCCTTCCGAATCCCCACGCCTCGCAGTTTATAAACTGTGAGGCCGTTCCCGGCGGCGGCAGGACGTCAGCCCGCCGCCTTTTTCAGCGCCTGGTCGAGGTCGGCCTGGATGTCGGCGATGTCCTCGATGCCGATGGAGAGGCGGATGTAGTCCGGGGTTACGCCTGTCTCCGCCTGCTCCGCGGCCGTCAGCTGCTGGTGCGTCGTCGAGGCCGGGTGGATCACCAGGCTCTTCGAGTCGCCGATGTTCGCCAGGTGCGAGAAGAGCTGCACGCTGTTGATGAACTTCTTGCCGGCCTCCAGCCCACCCTTGATCCCGAAGCCCACCAGCCCGCCGAAGCCCTTCTTCAGGTATTTCGACGCGGTCGCGAAATAGGGGCTGTCCTCGAGGCCGGGATAGCTGACCCAGCTCACGAGCGGATGCTTCTTCAGGAAGCGCGCCACGTCCAGGGCGTTCTCCGAATGGCGCGCCTGGCGCAGCGGCAGCGTCTCGAGTCCGAGCAGGAACTGGTGCGCGTTGAACGGGCTCAACGCCGGGCCGAGGTCGCGCAGCAGGGTCACGCGGACCTTCAGGATGAACGCCACGTTGCCCATGCCGGGCACGTTGCCGAGGGCGTCCCAGTAGACCAGGCCGTGGTAGCTGGGATCGGGCTCGGTGAATTCCGGGAACTTGCCGTTGTTCCACTTGAACTTGCCCGAGTCCACGATCACCCCGCCGATCGAGGTGCCGTGCCCGCCGATGTACTTCGTGGCGGAGCTCGCGATGATGTCCGCGCCGTGGTCGAACGGCCGCACGAGGCCCACGCCCACGGTATTGTCCACCACCAGCGGCACGCCCGCGTCGTGGGTGATCTTCGAGACCGCGGCGAAGTCCGGCACATCCAGCTTCGGATTGCCGATCGTCTCCACGTACACCGCGCGCGTCTTCGGCGTGATCGCCTTCCGGAAGGCGTCGAGATCCTGCGAGTTCACAAACTTCACGGTCCGGCCGAGCTTGGGGAACGTATAGTGGAAGAGCTGGTACGTGCCGCCGTAGAGATTGTTCGCCGCGACGATCTCGTCGCCGACGCGGGTGATCGCCAGCAGGGCGAGGGTGATGGCGGACTGGCCCGAGGCGACCGCCAGCGCGCCGGTGCCGCCCTCGATGGCCGCGATGCGTTTTTCAAAAACATCCGTCGTCGGGTTCATCAGCCGCGTGTAGATGTTGCCGAATTCCTTGAGCGCGAAAAGGTTTGCGGCATGCTCGGTGCTCTTGAACACGTAGGAGGTGGTCTGGTAGATGGGCACGGCCCGCGCCCCCGTGGTGGGGTCGGGCTGCTGCCCCGCGTGGAGCGCCTGCGTGTGAATCTTGTCGCTGCTCATGTCCGTCCCTTTCTTTATACTCTATTTAATCTATAGACATTATGAACAATATCATATTGTTTCAGTTTGTAAAGGGGAGCGCGAACTTTTTTTGGGGGATATGACACAGGTTGTTTAAAGGAAGAGCATCGGAAGGCTGGTGGCGGGGACCGGGATCGAACCGGTGACCTTAGGCTTATGAGTCCTCTGCTCTGCCAACTGAGCTACCCCGCCGACCGTGCCGCGTTAACCTACTTTACTACCGGCGCGCCTGTCAATATGCTCCCACGGCATGCGCTTGATCGCATTGGGCGTGGGACTCGCCCTGGTGTTCTCGGCTTGCGGCCGTCACGAACCCGTGGAATCCCCTTCGGATGTTCCGTCGGGGTTCAGTGGCGCCGCCGCCTTCGAGGAGGTCCGCCGCTTTGTCGCGGTGCGCCCGCGCGATGCCGCCACGCCCGGCGCGGAACGCGCCGCGGCCTACCTGCATGAGCGCCTGCGGGAACTGGGAGTGGAGGCCGAGATCGAGTCCTTCGAGGATCTCTGCCCCGTCGGCACGATGGTGTTCCGTAATGTCATCGGCCGCCTGCCCGGCCGCGGAGAGGGGCTGGTCATTCTTTCCGGCCACTACGACACGCAGGCGGGCTTGGGGGAGGGCTTCGAGGGGGCGAATGACGGCGGATCGAGCACGGGACTGCTCCTGGAACTGGGGCGCTGGATGGCCGCCTCTCCGCCGTGGCCCTGGGAAACCTGGATCGTTTTCTTCGACGGCGAGGAGGCCATGGTCCGCTATGGCCCGACGGACGGCCTGCACGGCAGCCGCCACCTGGCCCGTCAACTGGTCGAATCCGGGCGGGCGGGAGAGGTGAAGGCCGTGATCAACCTCGACATGATCGGCGACCGCGACCTGACGGTGACGATCCCGCGCAACGGCGCCTCCGGGTTGATCGCGGAGGTCTTCGAGGCCGCGCGGGCCGAGGGCGTGCGCGACCGGTTCACCCTGTACCCGCACGAAGTCGGGGATGACCACGACCCGTTTCATCAGGCCGGTATGCCGGCCGTGGACCTGATCGATTTCTACTTCGGCAGCGGGCCGCGCCGGAACGACTACTGGCACACGCCGGAGGACCGGATGGACAAGCTGTCCCCGGAAAGCCTGGACCTCGTCGGCCGCGTGGTGCTGAGGATGCTGGCGCGCATGGCGGAGAGGATGCCGGCCGATCTGTAGGGGCGCTTCTACGAAGCGCCTGGAGGCGGCTCGCAGAGCCGCCGCTACAGGATCTGGTTGGCATGCATGGGGCGGCTTTCCCGCGCCCCCCATGCCGCCAGGATCAGCACGGCGTTGCGCCCGAGGTTCCACCAGCCCATGTGCCGGGCACCCGGCTTGACGGTGAAACACCCGCACGCGGTGTCGATGCCGCGGTACAGGTTGAAGGCGATCGCCGCGGTAAAGACGATCAGCAGCCCCAGCAGGATCGTGAGCGCGGCGTCCCGCCAGCGCGGCGCCGCGACCAGGGCCACGGCGCACGTCAGTTCCAGCCACGGGAGGAAAAGAGCCGCCAGGTTGACGAGGGCGTGGGGGAGCATCTGGTAGCGGAACACGGCCACCGCGAAATCATGGGGCGAGGCGATCTTCGCCGCGGCGGCCGCGGCGAACACCGCGGCCAATCCCCAGCGCAGCGCCGGCCGGATCCAGGCGCGGGTCATGGCCGGCCCTCCACCGGCAGCCCCGCGCGGGTCCATTCCTCGTAGCCGCCGGAGTACAGCACGATGTTCGTGTACCCCTGCTGGCGCAGGAATTGCGTCAGCAGGAACGACTCGTCGCAAACCAGCCCCGAGCAATAGGTCAGGATCGGCTGCCCGCCCAGCAGCAGGACGGCGACGTTCTGGAACTCGTCCTGGATCGTATCGTAGGGCAGCGAGACGGCGCCCGGCAGGCGGCCCGCCTTGAAGTCCGCCGCGGGCCGCGCGTCGAAAACGAGATGCGTTTTGGCCTCGATGATCTCCCGGGCGGTGGCGGTGTCCGCCAGCTGGAATCCGGCCTGGAGCGCGCGGGCCTCGATGTACTGGGACCAGTCTTCCACCCAGGCGATCTTTCGGGGGTTCACCAGGTTGGCCGCGCCCGCGGCAAGGGCGGCAATGACCATCAGCGCAGCGATCCGCGGCGCCAGGGCGATAACCCGGGAGCGGATGGACGAAGGCGCGCTCACGGCGAGGGTGACACGAGGCGGATGGGAATCGTCGCCACCGGCAGTTCTTCCATGCTGGTGCGGATGCGGATCTCGGCCCCGTTGAGCTCCGGCGCGGCGGTCAGGTTATCCAACTGCACCCGGTACCCGCTCTGGCCCATCGGAAACACGGTGGCCGTGATCCCGCCGGCGGGCACTTCGACGCCCAGCAGTGAGAAGGGGACGTTGTCGGGCGAGTGGAGGACGATATGCCGCGTGAGGGGTTGGGCGTCGGAGGCGCCAAGCACGATCTCCGTCGGCGCGACGGTCAGGCCGCCGCCCACGACGCCGGTAACCGTGACCACGAGGCTGGAGTAGGCCCCCGGGTGATCGGTCGCCGCCGTCAGCCGTCCGAGAAAATGGCCGACGGAGAGGGGCGGCTGCGTGCGGACGACGAGGCGGTACTGCCGGCCCTCCTCGACGGGTTCGAAGGTCGCGCCAATCACGGCATTGTCCGAGGTGACGCCCGTGACGCGCAGGGGGGTGCTCGGCGCCGCCACGATGGCCACCGTGGAGGTGACGACCGAGTCGGCCCGGAGTCGGCCGAGGAAGAGATTGGGCGGGTTGACCGACACCTCGGCGACGGCCGAACCGGTCATGGTCAGGGTGAACGGCGACTGGGTGGAGTCGTTGGACTCGACGCGGATCTGCTTGATCTGGCCGCCGGAACGGCCGCGCAGGTCGAGCTTGGCGGTGAGCGTGGCCTCGCCGCCCGGCTCGATGGAACTGGTGGAGAGCTGGGCGACCGTGCAGTTGCACGTCGGCCGGACGTTGCCGATCAGCAGCGTCGCGTTGCCCTCGTTCCGGAGGGTGAACACGTGCTCCAGGGTCTGCGTGTTGACCTGTTCGCCGAAATTCCAATTGGCCTCCGCGCACGCGATCCTGGGGGCATAATTGGTCGGCGGAGGCTCCTGCGCGAGGCTCCAGCCGGCCAGGCCGGCGACCAGGAGGCTTGTCCAGTGCTTGGTCATGGCGATCCCCTTTCCGTTGAAATCGTTCTCACCGCGTTGTAGACCGTTTGCGCGATCGCCGCGGCGCCGGCGGCGTTGGGATGCACGCCGTCCGGGAACCAGTCGGCCCGGTCCGTCAGGGCCGCGTGCACGTCGGCCACCTGCCAGCGCTCCCCGTCGGCCACCCGCCGGATGGCGGGCAGGATTTCGCGACGGAGCGCGCTCTGCGCGTAGGCGCTCATCATTCCGTAGCAGGGGGGCGGAAGGTTCAGGATCATGGCGGGCCGGGTTTCCAGGTCCGCGAACTGCCGGCCGAGGGCCCGCAGGTCGGCTTCGTACTGCTCCCGCTCGCTCCGGTTGCGCATGTGCGAGTCATTGGTGCCGAGCATGAGCACGACCACGTGCGGGGCGAAGCGCTTCGCGGCCTCGAGCTCGGGAAGGATCCAGTAGGGCAGGGATCCGTTCCGCAGCGCGGTGGCCCCGTTGACGCCGAAATTGCGGACCTCGTAGTTCCCGCCCAGCAGGCTTTGCAGGACCGCCGGGTAGCTTTCGCGCGCGCGGTCGGCCAGCCGGTCCCCGAAGGTGATGCTGTCGCCCACGCACGCCACGCGGATCCTCCCGGCGGCGGGGGCCTCCGTTTCGCCGGCCGCGGAAAGCGCGGCCAGCAGGAAGCAGCCTATCGTTGTCGCGGACAGCCATGATTCCATGCGCGGGAACTCCGTTTGAAGATGCCCGTAGAAATATACCGGCCTTTCGCGGCGGAACAAGTGCATTCCCACGGTCCGGCCAAAGCCCGCTTGCGGAACGCGGGCCGGCCCGGTATAAGGGACGATACGCCGGGTGCCACCGGCGGGGCGCTATGCAGAAAGACACGATCCAAGTACCGGGGTACGAGATTCTGTCCATCGTGGGCGAGGGCCGCTCGTCCATCGTCTGGGCCGCGCGCGCCTCGGAGGACGCGCCGCCGGTGGCCCTGAAGTGGCTGCGCACGGACGAGGTCCCCGACGAAAGCTTCCGGTGCCGCGCGATGGAGGAGGCGCGGGCCTCGAGCCGGCTGCACCATCCCGGGATCGTGGACCTGAAGGACGTCGGCGAGGTGGACGGCGGCCTGTACTACGTGATGGAGTTCGTGGACGGCTGCACGCTGGCCGAGCTGCTGGCGCGCAAGGGCCGCCTGCAGCCCAAGCATGCCATGCAGATCGCCGAGGCAGGAACGACTCGTCGCAGACCAGTCCCGAGCAATAGGTCAGGATCGGCTGCCCGCCGAGGAGCAGGACGGCGACGTTCTGGAATTCGTCCTGGATGCTGTCGTAAGGCAGCGAGACCGCGCCCGGCAGGCGGCCGGCCCGGTAGTCCGCCGCGGGCCGGGCGTCGAAGATCAGGTGGGAGCGGGCGTCGACAATCTCCCGGGTGGCGGCCGTGCCGGCCAGCCGGAACCCCGCCGCCAGGGCGCGCGCCTCGATGTAGCGCGACCAATCCTCGACCCAGGCGATCTTTCTCGGGTGGACCAGGTTGGCGGCCCCCGCCGCGACGGCGGCGATGACCATCAGCGACGCGATCCGCGCCGCCGCGGCCGTGAACCGGGAGCGAATGGACGGCGATTCGCTCACGGTGCGGGCGACACGATCCGGATGGGAATGGCGGCCATCGGCATCTCCTCCACGCTGGTGCGGACGCGGATCTCCGCGCCGTTCAGTTCGGGCGCGGCGGACAGGTTATCCACCTGCACGCGATACCCGCTGTTGCCCATCGGGAACACCGTGGCGTTGACGCCCGGCGGCACCTCGACGCCGAGCAGCGAGAACGGGACATTGTCGGGCGAGTGAAGCACGATATGCCGCGTCAAGGGCTGGACGTCGCCCGAACCGATGACGATCTCCGAGGGCGCCACGGTCAGCCCGCCGCCCGTTACGCCGGTGACCGTGACCGAGAGGGTGGAATAGGCCCCCGGGTGATCGGTGGTGACGGTGATGCGGCCCAGGAAATGGCCGATGGAAAGCGGCGGCCGGGTCTGGATGACCAGCCGGTAGCGGCGCCCTTCCTCGACCGTCTCCGTGGTCGCGCTGACCGCGGCATTGTCCGAGGTGGCGCCCGTGACCCGCAGGGGCGTGCTCGGCGCCGCCACGATCTCTACCGCGGCGGTGACGATCGATTCGGCCCGGAGGCGGCCGAGGAAGAGGTTGGGCGGGTTGACGGAGACCTCGGCGACGGCCGAACCGGTCATGCTCAAGACGAACGGCGACTGGGTGGAGTCGTTGGATTCGACGCGGATTTGCTTGATCTGGCCGCCGGACCGGCCCCGCAGGTCGAGTTTGGCGGTCAGCGTGGCCTCGCCGCCCGGCTCGATGGAACTGGTGGAAAGCTGGGCGACCGTGCAGCCGCAGGTCGGCCGGACGTTGCCGATCAGGAGCGTGGCGTTGCCCTCGTTCCGGAGGGTGAACACGTGCTCGAGCGTCTGCGTATTGACCTGGTCTCCGAAATTCCAATTGGCCTCCGCGCACGCGATTTTGGGCGCGTAGTTGGTCGGCGGCGGCTCCTGCGCGAGGCCCCCGGCGGCCAGGCCGGCGACCAGGAGGATGGTCCAGTACTTGCTCATGAGCATCACCTTTCCGCTGAAATCGTTCGCACCGCGCGGTAGACGGTCTGCGCGATCGCCGCGGCTCCGGCGGCGTTGGGATGCACGCCGTCGGGGAACCAGTCGGCCCGGTCCGTCAAGGCCGCGTGCACGTCGGCCACCCCCCAGTGTTCCGCGTCGGCCACGCGCCGGATGGCCGGAAGGATTTCGCGGCGGAGCACGTTCTGCGCGTAAGCGCTCATCATCCCGTAGCAGGGCGGCGGCAGGTTCAGGATCATCGCCGGCCGGCCATCGAGGTCCGCGAACTGCCGCGCCAGGTCCCGCAGGTCGGTTTCAAACTGCGCGCGCTCGCCTCGGTGGCGAAGGTGCGAGTCGTTGGTGCCGAGCATCAGGACCACCACGTCCGGGGCGAAGCGCTTCGCGGCCTCGAACTCCGGGAGGATCCAGTAGGGCAGGGCGCCGTTGCGCAGCGCGGTCGCGCCATTAACGCCGAAATTGCGGACCTCGTATTCCCCGCCCAGCAGGCTTTGCAGCACCGCCGGGTAGCTTTCCCGCGCACGGTCGTCCAGCCGGTCCCCGAAGGTGATGCTGTCGCCCACGCAGGCCACGCGGAGGCGCCGGGGGCCGGCGGCATCCGGCGCGCCGGCCGCCGAGACGGCGGCCACGAGCAGGCATCCCATCGTTGTCGCGGACAGCCAGAATTCCATCGAGAACTCCCCTGAAGTCGCCGGTAGCAATATACCGTCCCTCCGCGGCGGCACAAGCGCATTCCCGGGGGGCGGCCAAAGCCCCAGCCATTCTGCTGTTGGCGCTTTTCGGCGCCCGAGTCACAGCGGGTTCGTAGCCCCCGCTGCGCGTTCAACAGACGTCCACGGTACAGCAGGCGCTATGAGCCTGCTGTTCTGCCCAGAATGAGAATGGCCGGCCAAAGCCCGCTTGCGGAACGGGGGCCGGACCGGTATAAGAAACGATGCGCCGGGGCCGCGATGCAAAAAGACACGATCCAAGTGCCGGGCTATGAACTCCTGTCCGTCGTAGGAGAGGGCCGCTCGTCCGTCGTCTGGGCCGCGCGCGCCGCGCCGGACGCCCCGCCCGTGGCCGTGAAATGGCTGCGCACGGACGAGGTGCCCGACGAGAGCTTCCGGCGCCGCGCGATGGAGGAGGCGCGGGCCTCCAGCCGGCTGCACCATCCCGGCATCGTGGACCTCAAGGACGTCGGCGAACTCGAAGGCGGGCTCTACTACGTCATGGAATTCGTGGACGGCTGCACGCTGGCCGAACTCCTCTCGCGCAAGGGCCGCCTGCAGCCCAAGCACGCCATGCAGATCGCCGAGGGCATCGCCCTGGCCCTGACCTACGCCTGGGACCGCGAACGCCTGATCCACCACGATCTTTGCCCGGGGAACGTCATGCTCGAGCGGGACGGCACCGTCCGCGTCGCGGACATGGGTATCCTGCCGCCGGGCGGCGTGGCCTACCGGGCGCGGCTCTCTTACGCCGCCCCCGAGCAGGCCGACGGCTCCGCCAGCGTGGACTACCGCGCCAACATCTATTCCGCCGGCGCGCTGCTCTACGAGATGATGACCGGGCGCAAGCCGTTCCGCGAACTCACGGGCGTGGAGGCCCTGGACCGGCAGGTGCCGGACCAGCTTCCCGATCCGCAGGAGCTCAACCGGGAGATCACGTCCGGCGTGGGCTGGCTGGTCGAAAAATCCATGATCCGCGACCCGGCCGGTCGGTACCGGACCTGGGCCGAGTGGCTGGCGGACCTGCAGGAGGTGGCCAAGGGCGGCTGGCCGTTGAGCGAGTTGCCGGTCTCCGGGCAGAGCCTGATCCTGCGCAGCGCGCTGCGGTTCCCGCCGCCGGTGAATATCGTCGAGCCTCCCCCCACGGCGAAGAAGCTCTCGCGCAGCCGCAAGCTGGCGCAGAGCGCCAAGCGCGTCCTGGTCGCGAAGCCCACGTCGACGACGTTCAGCATCCAGCCTCGCTCCCGCACGTCTTCGGAGCTGGCGCGTTCGCTGTCCGCCTTCCTGGTTCTCGGTACGATCACGGCTCTCGCGTACGCGGGATTCTGGCTCCACGGCCGATGGAAGGCCGGGGCGTTCGACGAGGAGCCCCCGCCGGCGGAACCGTCTGTCCTTCCACAGCCCGACATCCCCGAGGAGAGCCGCGCGATGTCGTTCGACGGGACCATCCGCCCGCCCGAGCCGGCCGCGGAGCCGGCCCCGGCGAAGCCCGCCGGGGCGGAGGAGATCATCACCTGGGACGATCCCGTCTTCGTCCGCGGCGCGCGCAGTTTCAACGAGGCCGTGGCCCTGTACCAGAAGTACATCCAGGACCGCAGTGATCCGGCGCTGCTCAAGGAGATCGAGAAAAAATGCCGCGAGGCGATCCGCGACTTCGAGTCCTGCCGGAACAAGGCGCCGGCGGAGGTCCGGATGGCGGAGATCCTGACCCAGGCCTATCGCCTGCTCTCCGACTGCCGTCAGATGATGCTGGTGCCCGACGTCTCTTCGGACGGCGAGGCCGCGCCGTCGCGTTGAGGCTCTTCCGCGGCGGGCGCCGGCGGGGGATTCCGCAGGCCGGCGAGAAAATCGGTCCACCACCTCACCAATTCCTCGTGCTCGCCGCGCGCCCGCGCGGAGAACTTGAAATAGACGAGGGCGTCCTTGAACACGTGGCGCGCGGCGAAGCGGCGCGGTCCCTTGCCCTGTGTCCGGGGAAAGACCGCCTGCGCCGCGAGGATATCGGCGGCCCCCCGCGCCACGTTCCGCGGGATCTGCACGCGGTGCGAGGGGTTCAGCAGTTGGTCGTGAGCCGCGCGGGCGCGCGCCGCGGTGCGGGAAAGACCGGCCAGCCCGGGGTCGGCCGCGCGGGCCTCGAAGTAGGGGCCGAACAGGAGCGCCCAGAGCAGGGATTCCCCGGGGCGCAGGCCCGCGGCCTTCCACTTGTCCACCTGGCGGAGCGCCCGCCGCATCCCGTCGCGGCCCGCCTCGCCGCCGGGGCCGTGCAGCCACGCCGCGACCTCCGGGAACAGGACGGCAAAAAGCCCCGTGTCGAACAGGCCCTGCAGCACGGGCTCCGCGCGGCCGCAGAAGAAGATCTTGAGCATCTCCTCGTGCAGCCGCTCCCGGGAGGCCTGGGCCAGGTGCTCCTTCATGTCGTGGATCGCCTGCCGGGCGGTCTCCTCGATGGTAAAATCCAGCGACGCGGCGAACCGCACGGCGCGCAGCATCCGCACGGGGTCCTCCTGGAACCGGACCCGCGGATCGCCGATTACGCGCAGCAGCCGGGCGTCGAGGTCCTTCAGGCCGCCGACGTAGTCCACGAGCGAGAAATCCGCGATGTCGTAGAACAGGGCGTTCACCGTGAAGTCGCGCCGCAGGGCGTCCTCGGGCGGCGTGCCGAACACGTTATCCCGGACGATCATGCCTTCCTTGGTCGTCACGCGCTGCGCGCCGTCCCCGGGAATATGGGCGCGGAAGGTGGAGACCTCGATGATGATGTTCGGGAAAAAGACGTGGGCGAGCCGGAATCGCCGGCCGATGAGCCGGCAGTTGCGGAACAGGCGCTTGACCTGGTTCGGGTGGGCGCTGGTCGCGATGTCGAAGTCCTTGGGCGTGCGGCCCAGCAGCAGGTCGCGCACGCCGCCGCCGGCGAGGTACGCCGTGAAGCCGGCCTCGTTCAGGCGGTAGAGCACCCGGAGCGCCTCCGGCGCGATGTTCTTCCGGCTGACCACATGCTGCGAACGGTCTATAATTAAAGGCTGCATTTCCTCGATTTCACGCGCCGGCCGAGAACCGGCTTGCCCACGGCCCCCATCTTCCTACACTGGTCCCGGGTTCGGGTCGCGCCCGGAGGCCGAAGCGCGGGAGATTCATAATGGAAAACCTGCCACAATTCAACCTGGTGGATATCCTGGCGATGATTTACATCGTCCTGGGCGTCGTGCGGGGCTTCCTGAACGGCCTGTCCGGCGAGCTGGCCCGGCTCTTGAGCGTGGTCGTCGCCGTCGCGGCGGGCATCCACTTCTACGAGCCGATGGGCGGCTACCTGCTCGAGCACACGCGCATGGGGGAGTGGGACCCGAAGGCGGCCTACATGGTTTCCTTCGGCGTGCTGCTGGCCGGGGGCTGGCTGGCCATGCGGCTGCTGCGCGTCGTGCTGCGCCACCTCATGGAGTTCACGTTCCGCGGCCGCATCGAGAAGGTCGGCGGGGCGCTGGCGGGATTCCTCCGCTACTCCGTGGAGGCCGGCGCGATCATCCTCCTGCTCGGCCTCGTCCCGCACGAGGCCCTGCGGCGGCACTTCGTGGACGAATCCTTCTTCGGCCGCCCCCTGGCGCAGTACGTCCTGCCCGCGTACGAGAAGCTCGCGGAGAAGTATCCCGCCCTCCGGATTCCGGTCCGGCGGGAGGCGGGGGTCCTGGAGGGGGAGGCCGCGGAAGCGGAGCCGCCCGCGGAGACGGCGCCGGCGGAGGGCGAGCAGGGCGACCCATGAGCCCGGTCATTTCCAAGGCCCTGCTGGAGCAGATTCGCGCCGCGAACGACATCGTCGAGGTCGTCGGCACCTACCTGCCGCTGAAACGGGCCGGCTCGTCGTTCAAGGGGCTCTGCCCGTTCCACAAGGAGAAGACGCCATCCTTCCATGCGAACCCGCAGCGGCAGTCCTTCCACTGCTTCGGGTGCGGCGCGGGCGGCGACGTGTTCCGCTTCATCATGCAGTACGACGGCGTGGACTTCGTGTCGGCGGTCCGCCTGCTCGCGCGGCGCGCCGGGATCGCCGTCGAACTCACCGAGGACGACCGGCAGGAGGGCCCGAACAAGGACCTCCTTCTCAAGCTGCTCGAGGACGTGACGATGCTCTACCACCACGCGCTGCAGAAGCTGCCGGCCGCCGAGGCGGCGCGGCGGTATCTTCAGAAGCGCGACCTGGGCGACGCCGTCGTGCGCGACTACCTGCTCGGCTACGCGCCCGAGGGGTGGGATACGCTGGTGAAGTGGGGTCAGAAGAAGAAATACACGCCCGCGCTGCTGGAGGCGGCGGGACTGTTGAGCCGGTCGGATTCCGAGGAAGGCCGCGTCTACGACCGGTTCCGGGACCGCCTGATGTTCCCCGTCCGCGACGAAATCGGGCGGATCGTCGGGTTCAGCGGGCGCCTGCTGGCCGACGACCCCAAGGCCGCGAAGTACGTCAACACGCCCGAGACCCCGGTCTTCCACAAGGGCAAGCTGCTGTACGCCCTCGACAAGGCGCGGCGCGCGATCATGGACAGCCGCGCGGCCCTGCTCTGCGAGGGGCAGATCGACGTCATCCGCTGCCACCTCGGCGGGTTCCAGAACGCCGTGGCCGCCCAGGGCACCGCGCTGACCGAGCAGCACGCCCAGGTGCTCAAACGCTACGCCGACTCGGTCACGGTGGTGCTCGACGCCGACCCGGCCGGCCAGAAGGCCTCCCTGCGTTCCGCCGAGCTTCTCCTGGCGGCGGGCTTGAGCGTCAGCATCGCCTCCCTGCCGCCGGACGAAGACCCGGATTCCCTGATCCGTGGGCAGGGCCCCGCCGCGTTCCAGGCGGTGCTGGACAAGGCCCGCCCCCTGCTGGATTTCCAGGTCGAACTGCTGCGAAAGCAGGAAACCTTCTCCGGTGAGGCGGGCCTGATGCGCGCCGCCCGCGCGGTGCTGGAGACGATCGCCAAGGCCCCGTCCGCCGTGCAGCGCGACCACCTCCTTCGCCAGGCCGCCCGCGAACTAGGCCTGACGGAACCCGCGCTGCGGCAGGATTTGAGTCGTATGATGCGTCCCGCCGGTCCCGCGCGGGTTCAGGCCGGGGACGAGCCCCCGGCGCGGGTGGAGCATCCCTTGGAGGAAGTGACCGTGCTGGAGTTGGCCGTTCGCCACCCGGAGGCGGCGCAGCTTTTCCGGCGCTATCTGCCCGCGGACGCGATGACCGATCCGGTCTGCCGCCGCCTGTACGACCTGATCCTGGTCGGCGACGAGCATCCGATGAGCGCGCTGGGGCCGGACCATCCGGAGGCGGCGCGCCTGCTGGCCCAGGTCGAGGCGTCACCCTCGCGGCTGATGGGCGAGGACAGTTCGCCGCAGGACCCGGCACAGGACCTGATCCTTCGCTTGCGTCGCAGGCAGATGGAGCGGCGCCGCGTGGAGCTTCGACAGAAACTGGGCGCCGCCCCCGAGAACGAACGCCAGGCCCTCGATCTGGAGTGCAAGCAGTTGACCCTCGACATCAAGATGCTGCAACAGGGCTGGGACCGGGCCCTGCCCATTCTCGAGTTGGACTGATCACCTTGACGCGCCCCCCCGCCGGCTTGCCCGGCGGGGTCCTACACCGTCGGCGGCGGTTCTGCCGCGGGCGCGGGGGCCGGTTCCTCTTTCGGCGGCGCCGGGGCCTTGGGTTTTTCGTGGTGCGAGAATTTCACCGAGACGATCTTCGACACGCCCTGGTGCTCCATCGTGACGCCGTAGAGGATGTCCGCGGCCCCGATGGTTTGCCGGTTGTGCGTGATGACGATGAACTGCGAGCTCTCCAGGAAGCCCTGGACCACCTTGATGAAGCGGCCGATGTTGGCCTCGTCGAGGGCGGCGTCGAGCTCGTCCAGCAGGCAGAACGGGCTCGGTTTGACCATGTAGAGGGAGAACAGCAGCGCCACGGCGGTCATCGTGCGCTCGCCACCGGAGAGCAGGGAGACGGTTTGCAGCTTCTTGCCCGGCGGCCGGGCGATGATCTCGATGCCGGACTCGAGCACGTCACCCTCGTCCACGAGCACCAGCTTGGCCGTGCCGCCGCCGAACAGCTTCTGGAACATGTCCTGGAAGTTCGCGTTCACCTTGTTGAACGTCTGCGAGAACATCTCGGTCGTGGTCTGGTTGATGCGCCGGATGAAGTCCATCAACTGCTGCTTGGCGTTCACGAGGTCGTCCTGCTGCCGGGTCAGGAAGTCGTGCCGCTCCTCGTGCTGCTTGTATTCCTCGATGGCGATCAGGTTGACGGGCCCCATGGACTCCAGCTTGGCCCGCAGTTCGGCGATCTGCGTCTCCATCGCCTCGCGGTCGGGCCGCTGGCCGTTCTCCCAGGCGGGCTCCGGGGCGGCCGCGAGCTGCTCCGCCGTGACGTGGTACTCGGCCATGGCGCGTTCGACCAGGTTCTGGCGGCGCACGCGCTGCTCGGCGAGCTCGACGTCCACCTGGCCCTTGCGGTTCCGCAGGTCGTCCATGGCCGCGCGCTGCTCGTGCAGGCGCTGGTCCCGCGCGCCCACCGAGGCCAGGGCCTCCTCGCGGCGCTTCCGCGCCGCGTCCAGGCGCTCGGCCTGGCGGGCGACCTCGTCCTCCATCGGCTGCAGGCGGGTCTTCGTTTCCGCCAGCTGCCGCTCCAGGTCGCCGATGCGCGACCGGTAGGACACGAGATCCTCGGATCGAGTGCGGATGAGCTCCTCGATCTCCTGGATGCGCGCCTGGAGGGGTTTCTGCCGCTCGACCATGTGCTCCGCGGCCTGGCGGCGCTCCGCGTGGACGACCCGGGCGTTCGTGGCCGTGTCGGCCTTCCCGGCGCGCTCGTGTTCCAGGGCGCGCAGCTCGTCGTTCCGGGCGGCCGTGGCCGCCCGGATCTCGGCCTGCCGGGCGCGATGCTGTTCCAGCTCGCCGTGAATCGCGTTCTTCCGCTCGGTGCCGGAGGAGGTCTGCTCCTGCAGCGATTGCCACTCCCAGGCGACCGTGTCCGCGCGCTGCCGGGCCTGGTCCGCCTCCTGGGCGATGATATGCTGTTCCCCCTCGCGCTGCGCGAGGGCGTGCCGGCGCTCCTCGAGCTGGCGGCGCAGGGCGGTTTCGTCGGCCTCCGCCGCGGCGATATCGTCCCGCAGGCGCGCCGCCTGCAGTTCGCCCTCGGTGTGCTGCCGCCGCAGTTCCTTCAGCTCCCGCGTCCAATCCTCGAGGTATTCCCGGCGGGCCAGCGGCGTGATCTCGTGCGCCCCCGGCATCCAGAATTCCACCAGGCCGTTCCCGCGCCGCACCGCGCCGCCGGGCGTCACGAGCGTTGCGCCCGCCGGGAGGGTTGCGCCCGGCGCGGGCAGCGCGTCCACGACGCGTGTGCCGAGGAGCAGGCGTTCGACAGCCGGCCGCCACTCGGGAGCGCACCGGACAAAGTCCGCTAGGGGCCGGCCCGGTCCGTCCGGCCAGGGGTCCGGTCCCGTCGCGGAAGCGGCCAGAGGCAGGAGGCGAACCGCGCCGGCGGCGTGCTGCGCCACCTCGCGCAAAAGCTCAAGGGCGGCGGCTTCGTCGGCGACCAGCAGGGCGTCCAGGCCGGTGTGCAGGGCGGCCTCCAGCGCGACCCGGTACACCGGGTCGGGCTGCAGGCGATCCGTCAGCGTGCCGAGCACGGCGTCCGTGCGGACGTGCCAGTCGGCCGGCGACTCGAGCAGGGCGCGCGCGCCGCCGGGCAGGCCGTCGAGCCGCGCCTCGGGCCGGTCGAGCATTTCCACCTGGGCCTCGCGCGCGGCGAGCCGCGCCTTGAGGTCGGCCAGGTTCTTCAGCGTTTCGGCGAGCCGGCGCGCGCCGTCGACGCGGGCGGCCGCGCGCTCATCGTGGCGGGCCTGGAGCGCGGCGACCTCGCCCTGCAGGGTCCCGAGGGCGCCGTTCATTTCCTCCTGGCGGGCCGCGTAGATGTCCACGGAGTGGCGCAGTTCCGCCTGCTCGGCCGAGAGCCGCTCCCGCCGGAGGGTGGCCGTGCGCTCGCCGGCCTCGAGGTCGTAGAGCTCGTTCTGCAGGCGGGAGACGCGGCTCTCGAGGTCGATCATCTCGGTGCTCAAGTCGTGCAGGGAGCGTCGCGCGGCTGCGATCTTCTCCTCGTGGGCCACCAGGTCCGCCTGCCGGGCCTGGAAGTCGCGCTCGGCGGCGTCGCGCGCCGCGACGGCGTCGGCCAGTTGCCGGCCCAAGTCCTCGAACGAGGCGCGGTGCTGCTCGAGCCGCTGCTGCGCCTCGTCGGCGTCGTGCCGGTCGCGGTCCGACAGGTTCTGCAATTCCCGGATGCGATCCTCGTTGACCTGGATCAGCTCCCGGGCGCGGTCGAGATCGGTGCGCGCCCGCATCGAGGCTTCCATCGCCTGCGCGATCGCCTGTTCGGCCGCGGACAGGGCGGCGCGGTTCTCCGAGGCCTCTCGCTCGGTCTCGGCCATCTCCGCCCGCAGCGCCTCTTCCTGCTCCAGCACGGCCGCCAGCCGGGTCTCCAGTTGCGCGAGGTCCCGGTCGAAGATCTGCATGCGGTCCCGCGTCGCGAACAGATCGAGGCCGCGCAGTTGCTCCTGGATGACCTGGTAGCGCCGGGCCTTGCCGGCCTGGCGCTGGAGGGAAATGATCTGGCGCCGGACCTCGCGGATGACGTCCGCCAGGCGCAGCAGGTTGGCCTCCGTGTGCTCGAGCTTGCGGATGGCCTCTTTCTTGTCCGCCTTGAACTTGGTGATGCCGCTGGCCTCCTCGAAGACCTCGCGGCGGTCCTCGGGGCGCGAGCTCAAGATCTGGTCGATGCGGCCCTGCTCGAGGATGGAGTAGGAGTCCGTCCCGATGCCCGTGTCCATGAACAGCCGCTGGATGTCCTTGAGGCGGCAGGGCGTCTTGTTGATGAAGTAGCTGCCCTCGCCGTCGCGGAAGACGCGGCGGGTGACGGTGATCTCGTTGTACTCGGTGCCGAGGACCTTCTCGCAGTCGGCGAAGGTCATCGACACCTCGGCCATGCCCATGGGCTTGTGGCTGTCCGTCCCGTTGAAGATGCAATCCTCCATCTTCGAGCCGCGCAGCGCCTTGGCGCTCTGCTCGCCGAGCACCCACCGGATGGAGTCCGCGATGTTGCTCTTGCCGCAGCCGTTCGGGCCGACGATGGCCGTCATGCCCGGCTCGAAATCCAGCTTCGTGCGGTCGGCGAAGCTTTTAAACCCGATCAGCTCGAGATGCTTCAGATACAAGGTGTTTCCCCTTCATGCCCGGCGAAAAACAGGGGGCCGGACCCTGAAAAATCAGGCTGTATTCACTACCATGTGCGGCACAGGCGCGCAACATCAATGCAGCGCCCGATCCCGTGATTTGTCGAGGAATTCCGCGGGATTGGAGGTTGAAGCCGCGGCGGCCTTCTCCCACAATGGGCGCCGGGTTCCAGAATCCAGAGCATGGAGGGCTCTATGTACGTTACGCTGGTCCACGTGAGCGTGAAAAAAGAGGCCGTGCCGGCCTTCATCCTGGCCTGCCGGGCCAACCACGAAGCCTCGACCCGCGAGCCGGGAAACCGTCGATTCGACGTCCTGCAACTGCAGGAAGACCCGACCCGCTTCGTCCTCTACGAGGCGTACGCGTCCCGGGAGGATGCCGCCGCCCACAAGAACACGCCGCACTATGCCGCGTGGCGCGACGCCGTGGCGGGCTGGATGGCCGAGCCCCGCAAGGGCGTCGTGTACGACGGCCTCTTCCCGGCCTGACATGAAGGTGGTCGTCGCGCCGGATTCGTTCAAGGGCAGCCTGTCCGCGGCCCGCGCGGGCGGGATCGTCCGCGCGGCTCTCCGGGCCGCCCGGCCCGGTCTCGACGTGGTCGTCTGCCCGATGGCCGATGGCGGCGAGGGCACGGCGGAGGCCCTGATGGCCGCGCGCGGCGGAACGTGGATCGCGTGCCGGGTCGCTGGGCCGCTGCCGGATCAACGGGTCGAGGCCGGCTATGCGTGGATGGAAAGCGCGCGCGAGGCGGTGGTCGAGATGGCCGCGGCCAGCGGCCTGACCCTGGTCCCGCCCGGCGAACAGGATCCCTTGAAGACGACGACCTATGGAACGGGCGAGCTGATGGCCGCCGCGTTCGGCCGGGGCGCCCGCCGGCTCCTGCTCGCCGTGGGCGGCAGCGCGACGGTGGACGGCGGGGTCGGCGCGGTGACGGCGCTCGGCTGGCAATTCCTGGACGACCGCGGGAAGCCGGTCGGCCCCGGCGGCGGGGAGTTGGAGCGTATCCGGACGATCCATCCGCCCGCCGCCTGGTTGCCGCCGCCGGTGGATGTGCTCTGCGACGTCACGAATCCCCTGCTTGGGCCGGAAGGCGCCGCGCGTGTTTTCGGCCCGCAGAAAGGCGCCACGCCGGGGATGGTGGAACAGCTCGAGGCGGGCTTGGCGAATCTGGCCCGGCGGGGGAGGGAGCAGGTCGGCGTGGAGATTTCGACGCGGCCGGGCGGCGGCGCGGCCGGCGGCCTGGCCGCGGGTGCGGCGGCGTTTCTGGGCGCGCGCCTCGTGTCCGGCACGCGGGCCGTGATCGAGGCCACGGGGCTGGCGGAGGCGCTCGCCGGGGCGGACTGGGTGATCACGGGGGAGGGGCGGCTGGACGAGACCTCGCTTCGCGGCAAGGTGGTGTCGGGCGTGATCGAGGTCGCGCGCCGGGCCGGCGCGCGCGTGGCCGTGCTGGCCGGGCGGGTCGGCCTGTCGCCGGAAGCCTGTCGCGGCGCGAGGATCGAACGGGTCGAGTCCTGCGCGCCGGCGGAGATGCTCACGCCCGAGGCCCTGGCGCGGGCGGAGGAGTTGTTGCGCACAGCCGCCGGGAGGTTGGCCGGGCAACTGGACTAATTGTTGGCCTCCTCGGATGCGGCCCCGGCGGGAGCGGGCACGGGCGCGCCCCGGCGGTCGGGGTGCTCGAAGTAGGCCGCGAAGAAGTCCGCGATCGCCGGGTCCTCGATCACCACGCAGGCTTCGTTGCGCCGCTCCAGCGCGTCGTATCCCCAGTTGGCGGAGCCGATGACGACGCGGTCGTCGGCCAGCACGACCTTGGCGTGCGTGGTGATGCGCTCCGGGTCGTCGTAGACGGCCACGCCCGCGGCGGCGAGGTAGTCCCGGGTCGGCGCGTTGACCTCGTTCAGCGTGGTGTTGTAGTCGCTCAAGTCGAGGATGACGGCCGTGTCCACGCCGCGGGCGTGGGCCGCGGCCAGCGCTTCGACCAACTGGTTGACCTTGCTGCCCTCGTACTTCGGATCGTACTTGACGCCGTACATGATGACCCGGATCCGCCGGGCGGCATCGTTGAACAGGGAAAGCACGGCGGGGAAATACTGGCGGTTCACGAGGGTGCGCACCGGGCCTGATTCGACGGCGGGCAGCTCCGGCTCCGCGAAGCTGTCCTCCCGCAGGGCGGCGATGTAGCGCGTGAAATAATCCGCGAGGACGGGGTCGTCGAGCAGGACGTTGGTCTCGTTGTTGTTGCCCATCGAGTTGCCGGTCCAGTTCGTGGAGCCGAGCAGGACCTTGCGGCCGTCCACGACGATCAGCTTGGCGTGCAGCATCTTGCGGGGCGTGTCGAGCCGGACCTCGGCGCCCAGGTCTTCCAGGCGCTGTCGCCCCTCGGCGTTGAAGTCGATGCGGTCCTCCAGAAGGCCGCGCACGCGCACGCCGCGCTCCACCGCGCGGGCCAGCTCGGCCTCGATGCGGCGCACCGCCGCGTCGTCGTGGTGCTCCAGCTGGAGGAACTCGATCGTGTTCGTCGCCCCGGCGATCAGGGCGAGCACCGCGGGCAGGTACTCGCGGTTGACGACCGGCGTGACCGCGGGCGCCGCGCCGGCCCGGAGGGCGAGCGCGAGCAGGAGCGACAGGAGCAGCGGGGCCGGGCCTCGGGGTTTCACGCGGGCCTCACATCCGGGGGTTCGCGACGCCGCGCCGGAGCATCTGGCGCAGCTTGCGCAGGGCGTCGTCCTGGATCTGCTTGATGCGGGCGCGCGTGAGGTTGAGCATGGCGCCGGTCTCCTCGAGCGTGCGGCCCTCGATGAACCGCAGGCGCATGATCAGCTTCGAGCGCGCGGGCAGCCGCTCGACGGCCGTCCAGATCTCCGAGCGCTGCGCCGCGTGGGAGGCCTCCTCGGCCTCGCTGTCCTCCACGATGTCGTAGAGGTTGGATTCGTTGTCCGCGAACATCGCGTCCAGCGAGACCGGCGGGCCGGGCTGGTGCTCGAGCTGGCGGACGTACGGGCGGATCTTCGCCACCCGCTCCTCCGTCAGGCCCGTCAGGTTCGCCAGCAGGGCGTCGTCCGGCGGTTCGCCGCGGTCCTTGGGCCAGGCGTCGAGGATCTCCTTGAGCGCCAGCATTTCGCGCGAGGGGCGCATGCCGATGCTGCCGGAGCGCACGTGGTCGCGGAAGTAGTTGCGGAGGCGGTTCTGGACGGCCTTCTGCGCGTAGACGTAGAACGGCGTGCCGCGCGTGAAGTCGAATTTCCGGATGGCGTTGGACAGGGCCTTCGAGCCCTCCTGCAGGAAATCGCCCAGCCAGACCTGGCCGATCCAGAAATAGGGCTTGATGCAGCTCACCACGAGGCGGCGGTTGGCGATGAACAGCTCTTCCTCGGCGGCCTCGATCTGCGAAATGAGTTTGCGCGCCTGGACGCCCGCCTGGCGCCACTGGGCGGAGCTTTTCATGCGCCGGCGGGATAGCTGCCGGATTTGCGTGGCGCACCAGTGGATCTCGGTGAAGAGGGAGAGGGTCTGATCCGGCGTCAGCAGTTCCACCGTGCCGCGCTCGATGAGAAATCGGCCGACGGCCTGCATGTTCGAGTCCGGGCTGGAATAGGTCCGCTTCTGCCGGACGGGAGCCGGGCAGCCGCCGGGCTTGCGGAACTCGGGCCGGGAAATGACCTTGAAGGGAAGGCTGGCGGCCAGCGCCTTCAATTCATCCCTGTATTGCCCGCCTGTTTTTATCATGACCATGATGGCGCCCGGTACACACCCCTCCCTATCCGCACCTGAAGCATAAAATGTGCCTGCCCTCCGCCACTCTGTCAACGGCCGGGTGACTCGATTTCGGCCAGCCATCCTTCGACGCCGCCGGACAGTATCGGCAGGGCCCCCGTCCGCGACAGGGCCCGCCGCAACAGGCGGAGGGCCGGCGGGATGTGCCGGTGGAACGATTCCAGGCCCGGTTGAGCCGACAATCGCCCGTACGCGCCCAGGGCCTGGACCAGTCGCTCGACGGCGGCCGGCCAGAAAAGTTCGATGGCGGCCGGGTCCGCGGGCCGTTCCGCGGCATAGCCGGCCAGCAGGCGAAGCTGCAGCGGCTCCGGCAGTTCCACGTAGGGATCGCAGAGCAGCGAGGCCAGATCGTAGGCCGCGGGGCCGTACCGCATGCCCTGGAAGTCAATGAAGACCGGCTCTCCGCGCTTCCACAGGATATTGCTCGATTGCAGGTCCCGGTGCAGCAGCACCCGGGGCGCCGCGTCCAGCCGCGCGGCGACGCCGGCCAGCTCGCGGCGGATGGCGCGGATCTTTCCGGGCCACGCCCGGTTGTCTTTTTTGAGGAAATGAGTGACGAACAGCTCGCGCTCCCAGCGATACAGCGCCGGCGAGAACGGGGGCATCAGGCGAAGACGGCCCTTGCGCGCGGCGCCTGTCCCCGCGTCGTGCAGCCGCGCGACCTGTTTCAGCACCTTCCGGTACAGGTGCTCGACTCGCCGCCCTCGGTCTTCCGAGACGAGACGCTGGAGGCAGGCGTCCCCGGCATCCTCCAGCAGGGCCAGGTTGGATTCCGGCCGGTCCAGGAGAACGGCAGGAACACGGAATCCGATGCCGGCGAGGAATCGGGCATGGGGAACGTGCAATGTGTTTTCCGTGCGAGCCGGGTCGTACCGCATCAGGATGACGCTTCCCCGCCCGCGGCGAAGCCGCGTAAACGCGCGGGCCGAACCCCGCGGCCCGAAGGGAAACGCCGTGATTTCGTCCGGCGGCCAGCCGTGTTCGCGCGCGGCCCGCTGCTCGGCCGGGTCAAGGACCCGGTCCCCGCGCCCGGCGAGGCCGGTGACGGGCTCGTTGACGACCGCCTCGCGTCCGATCACGGCGTCGCAAACGCGCGCGCGAGGGCCCAGCCGCGCGCCTTCCCAGACCACGGAGTTTTCGATCCGGCACCCTGGCGCCCGTTGCACGTTCGGACCGATCGCGGCAAAGCCCCGGGTATCGGCCGGGCCGGGCCGGCCGGCACGCCGCCCGCGCTTCAGGATTTCCGCGTGGGCTTCCAGGTACTGGCGCGGCGTGCCGAGGTCGGCCCAGAAACAGTCCGGGACGCACACGCCCGCGATGCGCTCGCCGCGTTTCATCGCGCGCTCGTAGGCGGGCACGATGCCGGCGAAGCCCTCTTCCGGCAGGAAGTCCAGGATGCGCGGCGAAAGGAGGTGCAGCCCGCAGAAGGTGAAGGTTCCGCCCGCGCCGGGAACCGGCGCGCGGAACGACGTGACCAGGCCGTTCTCCATGCTCACCGTCCGCGGGCCGAGCTCGGGATGGAGCCACAGGGCGGCGAGCGGGCGGACGCGGGCGAAGGCGCGGAGCAGCGGGGCCGGCTTGAGGTCCGCGGCGACGTCGGCGTTGATCAGCCAGAAAGGCCGGTCATCCAGGAACCAGGCCGCGCGCCGCAGGGCCCCGCCGGTGCCGAGGATCTCCGGCTCGAAGGAGAAATTCACGCGCAGCCCCGCCACCGGGCGGCCGGCGGCCCACCGGATCAGTTCGCCGGGCCGGTGATGCGTATTGACCAGCACGTCGCGCACGCCCCAGTCGCGGAGCAGGAGCAGGACATGCTCGAGGAGCGGCCGGCCCCACAGCGGCATCATGGGCTTGGGCAGGTCGCGGCTCAAGGGGAGCATCCGCGTGCCGAATCCGGCGGCGAGCACGAAGGCCTTGTTCGGGAGCGCCGTGCGCATGCGGGAAAATGTAGAGCATTTCCCGCGCAAAGCCAACGCCGCGCCGGGGCGGACGCCAGGACTGATTCATAAAGGATCGCAACCCGTTCCAACCATGGAAGAACAAGGCCCGCGCACACCAGGGCCTGCGCCGGCCTCGAGGGCGAGGCCGCGCTACACGGACGCCGAGGATGCGGCACTCGGCGTAGCCCGCGACCGCCCCCGGTCGCGGAGCCGGTTGGCCCCGCGGATTCCGGCCCCCCACGTTTCGCAAGGTGAGTCCCATCGAGAAAAATCGCATTCCCTTCACGGATCGAGGCTTCACCATTCTCATGAATCAGTCCGGGGCGGACGCCGATCCCGATCTTTCGGGCTTGACCGGCGCGGCCCCGGCTGGAAGCGTAGGGCGCGACAGGCGCAGGAGGACCGTCATGGGCAAGACCGGCAAAAAGGGCGCGGCCTACGCGCGGGCGGGCGTGGACATCGACGCCAAGATGAACGCGCTGCGCGCGGTGCGGGCGGACATCCGCGGCACGTTCACGCGCGGCGTGGCCGGGGATATCGGCCATTTCGGCGGGCTGTTCCGCGCGCCGGGCCGCGACCGCCTGCTCGTCGCCAGCACCGACGGCGTGGGCACGAAGCTCAAGGTCGCCTGCCTCGCCGGCCGCCACGACACCGTGGGCGAGGACCTGGTCAACCACTGCGTAAACGACATCCTCGTGCAGGGCGCGGAGCCGCTCTTCTTCCTCGACTATGTCGGCATGTCCCGGATGAACCCGGTCGTGTTCCGGCAGGTGGTGCGCGGTCTCTGCCGCGCCTGCCGCCGCAACGGCTGCGCGCTGATCGGGGGCGAGACCGCCGAGCTGCCGAACCTGTACCCGGACGGCGAGTACGACCTGGTCGGCACCATCGTCGGGTCCGTGCCGCGGCGGGAATTGATCACCGGCGCCGGGATCCGGCCGGGCGACGTGCTGATCGGCCTGCCGTCCAGCGGCCTGCACACGAACGGCTACTCCCTCGCGCGCCGCGTGATCCTCGAGGAGGCCGGGCTGAAGCTGCGCGACCGGCTGCCCGGCACGCGCGGCACCGTCGAGCGGGCGTTGCTGGCGGTGCACCGAAGCTACCTCCAGCCCGTCCGCGCGCTGAAGCGCGTCGTGCCGATCCGCGGGATGGCCCACATCACCGGCGGCGGATTCCCCGACAATATCGCCCGCATCCTTCCGCCGGACGTTCGCGCGGTGGTGGACCGCGCCCTGTGGCGCCCGCCCGCGCTGTTCCGGTTCATCCAGGAGGCCGGCCGCGTGGACCGCGACGAGATGTACCGGGTCTTCAACATGGGCGTGGGCCTGGTGATCTTCGTGCGCGAGGGCCGGGCCGTCGAGGCCGTGGAAGTCCTGCGCGCGGCGGGCGAGCGGGCCGTCGCGATCGGGCAGGTGGAGAAGGGGCGGGGCGAAGTCGTGCTGGCGGATTGAGCGATTCCGGCGGACCCCGGCGGGCTGGTCCCGCCGGTGAAGAGGGTTGCGGGAACGGGTGGCGTAGCGTCAGAACTGCCGCCCCTGCCGCGCAAGGCGGCAGGGGGCGCAGGGAGATCGGTTATGAAAATCCAACGGGCGCTGATCAGCGTGTCGGACAAGACGGGCGTCGCGGAGTTCGCGCGCGCGCTGGCGGGGATGGGCGTGGAGATCCTCTCCACCGGCGGCACGGCGAAAAGCCTGCGCGAGGCCGGCGTGCCGGTGCGCGAGGTGTCGGACTTCACGGGGTTCCCCGAGATGCTCGACGGCCGCGTGAAGACCCTGCACCCGAAAATCCACGCCGGGCTGCTCTACCTCCGCGGCAAGCCCGACCACGAGGAGACCATGACGAAGCACGGGCTCCTGCCGATCGACCTCGTCTGCGTCAACCTCTATCCCTTCGAGGCCACCGTGGCGAGGGACGGGGTGCTGCTGTCGGAGGCCGTGGAGCAGATCGATATCGGCGGGCCCTCCATGCTGCGCTCCGCCGCCAAGAACCACGCGGCGGTGACGGTGGTGACCGACCCGGCCGACTACCCGCGCGTGCTGGAGCAGATGCGGACGCACGGGGGCGGCACGACACCGGACCTGCGCCTGGAGCTGGCGCAGAAAGTCTACGCGCGGACCGCCGCGTACGACGCGGCCATCGCCGCCTTTCTCGCCGGCCGGCTCGACGCCTCGACGCCGCCTCCGCTGGCGCTCTCGGCGTACGATCCGGTGAAGCTGCGCTACGGGGAAAACCCCCACCAGGAGGCCCTGTTCTACCGCGAGCCCGACCCGCGGACGGCCTGCATCGCGCGGGCAGAGCTCCTGCACGGCAAGGAGATGTCCTACAACAACTTCCTCGACGGCGACGCGGCCCTGGAGTCCGCGCGCGAACTGTGCGGGTCGCCCGCCGCCTCGATCATCAAGCACAGCAATCCCTGCGGGTACGCCACCGGCCGGACCCTGGCCGCCGCCCTGGCCGCCGCGTGGGACGGCGACCCGGTCTCCTCCTTCGGCAGCGTCATCGCGGTGACCGTGCCCTTCACGCTCGAGGCCGCGCAGTTCCTCAAGGGCCGTTTCGTCGAGGCGCTGATCGCGCCGGACTACGAGCCGGACGCGCTCGAGTTCCTGAAAGCCAAGAGCAAGGACCTGCGCATCCTGAAGCTCAACCGGCCGCTAACCCCGCCCATGCGCGGCCGCGTGCTGCGCCAGGTCCACGGCGGCCTCCTGGTCCAGGATCGCGACGTGATGGAGATGGAGCGATGGGTGATTCCGACCGAGGCGCTGTTCCCGGAGGAGAAGCGGGCCCTGGCGGAGTTCGGTATCCGGGCGTGCAAGCACATCAAGTCCAACGCCATCGCCATCGTCCGCGAATACGAGCCCGGCCAGTTCGCCCTGCTCGGCATGGGGGCGGGGCAGCCCAACCGGGTGGACGCGCTGCGGAAACTGGCTGTGGCCAAGGCGCGGGAGAATCTTGCCCTGCTGGCCAAACACGCATCCACCTACGGCCAGGCGCCCAAGGAATTCGAGTGCCGCGTCATGGGCGGGTGTGTGCTCGTCTCCGACGCCTTTTTCCCGTTCGCGGACAACATCGAGGCCGCGGCCGAGGCCGGTATCCGCTACATCGTCCAGCCCGGCGGCTCAAAAAAGGACGAGGAAGTCATCGCCGCCTGCGACAAGTTCGGCATCGCCATGGCCGTCACCGGCGTCCGGCACTTCCGGCATTGAAAAACTACGGCGCCCGGAGCGGCCGGAGACGCGGGGGAAGCTTCCGTATTTTATCGCCCCTGGCCTCGTCCAGCAGGTTCCAGTCCACGCGGGACTGGATGGACGGCGGCTCGTATTTTTCGGTGATGACCGTGCCGTCGGTCGCCAGGACGCGGATGCCGTAGCCGGCGATGTCGTCCTTGACGACGCCGGGATTCGTTCCGTCCGTCCATTCCCGGGCTTCAAGTTCGACGGGCTCGGTCTCCAGCTTGACCGATTGCCCGAGCGGCAGGCTGACGCTGCGGCGGCCCCAGGTTCCCGGGAATACACGGCCACCGCCCCCTTCGACCAGGATCAGCCACTCGACATTCAGGTCCGTCGGCGTCGCCGCCGACCAGCTCTTGAGTTCGATTTCGTAGGCAACCTGCTTGTTCACCGACCGGCTGGTGCCGCGCCACAAATCCTGTTCGTTGCCCTTGAGGGTGTCCAAGGTCTTTTTGGTGGCCGTGATCTCGATGTGGTCCCGGGCGCCGGCCACGGACACCAGCAGGCCCAGGATCAACCCGAATAGGATATACCGCTTCATAAGGGTTCCTCCCTCGTTGCATTCATGCTAATCCTCCGGGCCGGTCGCTGTCCAGTCCTGCCGCGTGCTAGGACTGATTCATAAGGGATCGCCACCTGCGCCGGCCTCGAGGGCGAGGCCGCGCTACACGGACGCCACGGATGCGGGGCTCGGCGTAGCCCGCGACCGCCCCCGGTCGCGGGCCGGCCATGATCAGTTGTTCGGTGGCGCGGCGGGAGCCGATCCCGCACTGGGCCAGGTACTTCTGGAGGCGAATCATGCTTCGAGCAGGGCGCGGACGAGCCGGCCGGACACCCACTTCCGGTACGCGGCCGTGGAGCGGATGTCGTCAATCGGCCGGACCTCTTCGGACGCGCGGCGCTCGACCTCTTCAAGCAAGGCGGCATCCAACGTCCGGCCGGCGACCCACGCCTCGAGTTGGGGCAGGCGAACCGGCACGGGCGCCACGCTGCCCAGCGCGACGGCCAACGACACGACCGATCCATTCTGCATATCGACGCGGCAGGCGCCCATCACTTTGGAGATCGCCTGCGCGGCGCGCGTGCCGATCTTGTGGAACGTTTCCCGGGCGCCCGCCGGCAGGGCCGGGAGCGTGAAGGATACGATCAACTCGTCCGGCCGAAGATCGAGCTGGCGGTAACCGAGGAACAGTTTCGTGAGCGGAACTTCCCGCCGGCCCGACGCGGAGGCCACGGTGGCCGAGCCGCCGGTGATCAGCAGGGCGGGGGCGAGGTCGCCGGCCGGGCTGGCGTTGGCGACGTTGCCCGCGATGGTCCCGCGGTTCTGGATCTGGCGGCCGCCGACGGTCGCCGCGGCGGCCGCGAGCGCCGGGAGCTTGCCGCGGACAAGGGGCGACGATCGCAACTCGGTGTGCGTCGTCAGCGCGCCGATCTCGATGCCGCGCGGAGTTTCCCGGATGCCCTTGAGCTCCTTCAAGCCCCAGAGGCTGACCGCGCGCTCGGGGATGGCCGCGACCCCGGATTCCCACTGGACCATCAGGTCCGTGCCGCCCGCCAGCGGCCGGCCGCGCGTCTTCTCGTCCGCCTGCCACGCCAACGCCTCGGCCAGGCTGCCGGGGAACCGGATTTCGATGTCTTCCACCGTTCTCATTTTTCGGGCCACCGGTCGGCGGCCTGCTTGACCGCCTCGATAATTTTTTCGTAACCCGTGCAGCGGCAAATATTACCGGCGTGCGCCTCGCGGATCGCCGCGTCGTCCGGCGCGCGCGTCTTCGAGAGCAGCGCGAACGAGGACATGATCATGCCCGGGATGCAGAACCCGCACTGCGCCGCGCCGCGCTCGATGTACGCCTCCTGGAGGATGCGCCCGCCCTCGGTCTTCTCCAGGCCTTCCACGGTCATGATCTCGGCGCCGTCGGGGACCTGGCCCGCGGCGACCAGGCAGGAGGTCACAGGCTCGCCGTTCAGCAGGACCGTGCAGGCCCCGCACTCGCCCTCGCCGCAGCCTTCCTTGGTGCCCTTCAGTCCCAAATCATTCCGGAGCGCGTCGAGCAGCCGCCGCCCGGGCGGGAGTTCCACCGTCCATCGCTCGCCGTTCACGATCCACGTTCTCTTGACGGTGTTCATAAAATCAGGTCATCACGATGGTGCGAGGGGGCGTCGCGGGAGCTCCGCCCTCCAGAAGAAGGCCTGGAATTGGAGGGTCGAGCTCCTGCGAGACCGACTATCCACCCGTGCTCGTCCGCTCTCTTCATTTCGCGCCTTTCGCGTGTTTCGCAGTTAACTCCTCAAAGAGCTTTTCCGGCGTGATGGGCAGGTCGCGGAGGCGGAGCCCCGTCGCCGCCTCGATCGCGTTGGCGATCGCCGGCGCAAGGCCGTCCATCGGGAGCTCGCCGACTCCCTTGGCGCCCGGCGGCGCGTGGTCAAAGGGAAACTCGACGAAGTGCAGGTCCATTTCGGGGACGTCCTGCATCGTCGGGATGATGTACGTCTGCATCCGGCTGGCGTCGAACCGGCCCTTCTTGCCGATGCCGACTTTTTCCATCACGGAGTAGCCGAGGGCTTGGACCAGGCCGCCCTCGATCTGGCCCTTGGCCAGCACGGGATTGACAACCTTGCCGATGTCGTAGAAGGCCGTGATCTTCTTCACGCGGATTTCCAGCGTGCGCGGGTCGACCTCGACCTCGGCGACGTTGCAGCCCCACGAGTAGCCGGGATAGGAGTCGCCCTTGAAGGTCTTCTGGTCCCACTGCGTGCCCGGCGGCAGGACGAAGAGGTGCTCCACGCGCAGGCGGCCGTTTTTGTTGAGGTAGGCGGAGGCGATCTCGTCGAACTCCTCGCCCGACGTAATCGGCCGCCCCGCAAATTCTTCCAGCGCCTTTTTCAGCTTGCCCGCGGCGCCGTAGACGCAGCTGCCGACGACCATGGTCGTGCGCGAGGCGACGGTCGGGCCGCTGTTGGGGACGAGGGCGGTGTCGGGGAAGGGGCAGAGCACGCGGGAGAGGTCGAGGCCCAGCCCGTCGGCGGCGAGCTGGCTCAAGACGGTCAGCGCGCCCTGGCCCATCTCGGTGGAGCTGACGCGGACGATGCCGCCGGGCCGGCCGGGCGCGAGCCAGTCGAGGTCCATCGCCGCTCGCGCCTTGATGCGGGCCTCGCCGTCGCCGGTGAAGGCGGCGCCGTGCGCGAAGAAGGAGACGCCGATGCCGTACCAGTTCTTCGCGCCGGGCTTTCCGCGGCTGCACTTCTTCCACTGCTCGCCGAACCGGCAGCGCTCGAGCGATTTCTCGAGCACGGCGGGCGAGCCGACGCTCCACTTCAGCACCTGGCCCGTCGGCGTCGTGTCGCCCTGGACGAGGCAGTTCTTCAACCGGAACTCGTGCGGGGTCATGCCGGCGGCGGCGGCGAGGGCGTCCACGTGGCTTTCGAGGCCCCAGATGGCCTGCGGCGCGCCGAAGCCGCGGAACGCGCCGGAGGGCACGGTGTTCGTGCGCGCGACGAGGCCGTTGACGAAGACGTGATCGCAGCGGTAGCCCATCGCCGCGTGCAGGATGCCGCGGTACATGACCACGTCGCTCAAGGTCAGGTACGCGCCGCCGTCGAGCAGGAAGTCCACGACGATCGCCGCGATCGTCCCGTCCTGGTTCAGCCCGGCCCGGTAGCGGGACCACACCGGGTGCCGCTTGGTCGTGTAGAGGATGTCCTGGTGCCGGTCATAGACGATCTTCACCGGGCGCTTCGCCTTGAGCGCGAGCAGGGCCACGTAGCCGGCGAGCCACGTCGGGAATTCCTCCTTGCCGCCGAACGCGCCGCCGACCGCCGCCTGCTTGACGCGGATCTTCTCCGGCGGCAGGGCGAGGGCCTCGCAGAGCTCGTGGACGATGAAGTAGGGGCACTGCATGCTGCCGTAGATGAACACGCCGCCGTCCGCGGTCGGCTCGGCGACGAGGCCCTGCGGCTCGATGTAGAGCTGCTCCTGGTGGCCCGCGGTGTATTCCGCCTCGACGACCTTGTCGGCGCGGGCGAGCGCGGCCTCCGCGTCGCCCTTGCGGATGGTCTGGCCGCAGAGCTTCACGAGGGCCGGGTCGTTCCGCTTGAACTGGTCCGCGACCTCCCGCAGCGTCAGGACGGCGGGCAACTCCTCGCAGTCAATCCGCAGGTGCTCCGCGGCCTCCCGGGCGAGCCGCAGCGTGGGCGCGGCGATCAGGGCGACCGGCTCGCCCGCGTACAGGAACTCGTCCGACGCGATGACGGGCATCGAGCGGTCGTGGCTGACGATGCAGTTGGGCCCCGGGATGTCCTTCGCGGTGACCACGACCACGCGCGACCAGTCGAAGGCGGGATCGGGCGTCAGCCCGCGCAGCCGGCCGTGGGGGACGGGCGCGCGGACGACATGGCCGAACCAGCCGTTCGGAACCGGGAGATCGTCGACATACTGGGCGCGCCCGCGGACCTTGTCCCCGGCGTCCACGCGGGGGATGCCCTGGCCCACCCAGTGAGGGGCGCGTGTCTGCACGGTCGTCGGCATAGGTTGCTCCAACCCATGGAATTTACACGAGCCCGGACGTATTTGAAGCAGAAAAACTCGCGCCCGGCGGGGTCCGGAAAGTGACACGGCCGTCCCGGCCGTGCCGGGCGCCGGCCGTGACCGGCTTCCGGGGCTTCAACTGCCGGAAGAAGGAAACCAGTCCGAGCAGGGCGCCGATCGAGTAGCCGATCGCCCACGGGAGCGACCGCGACTCGAGCCACGCGTACCGGGCTAAAAGGATCGCGACCGGGACGACCGCCGCGCCGGCGAGGGCGCAGGGCAGGGATCGACCTCTATTGACGAGGCCCCACAGGCTTAGCCCGAGAATGATCAATGCCGCAAGCAGTATGAGGGCGCCGGCTCCATGCATGTTATTTCCTTTGTGTGTTTTTTACCTTGGGTCCGTTAAACCGCGGCCGGGACCGGGGCCGTCGCCGGCGCGGCGCGCGCCGGCTCTTTTCGTTTGGCCGGGTCCCACCCGCGAATCTTCCACCGGAACGTGCGCCCGTAGTAGGCGAGGTTCACGGCCGCCAGGTAGGGAAGAGAGGCCAGCCCGCCGGGCCGGAACGCGTGTCGCCACATCCGGCGGACGATGCGCCAGGGACGGTAAAACTGGTGCGTCACCCAGTCGTGCCCCGCCTGCAGGTCCGCGGCCGACATGTTCCGCGGCCGGAATACCGCGTGGTGGAAATCGTAGTGCGACCAGTCGCCGTCCGCGAGCCGGTCCTTCATCATCGCGTACCGGGGCGTCCCGGGCAGGGGCGTGAAGATCGAGGCCTGGATCACGTCGATCTCCAAGTCGTCCAGCTGTTTCAGCGTGGCGGAAAAGACGTCCGGCGTGTCGCCGTCGAACCCGAACACGATCCCGGCCTCCACGGCGATGCCATGGCGGTGCAGTCGGCGTACGGCCTCGCGGTACCCGCTGACGCGGTTGAACGACTTGCTGACGCCGTCGAGGTTGCGGTCCGAAAAGGTCTCCAATCCCACGAAGACGCCCTTGCAGCCCGCCCGCGCGGCCAGGGCGACCAACTCCGGGTCGTCGGCGATGGCCAGCGTGGCCTGCGTGATCCACCATTTCCGCAGGGGGACCAGCGCCTGGAACAGGCGGCAGGCGTAGTCGCGGTCCGCCGTGAGGTTGTCGTCGACGAAGATGATGAACTTGCCGGGGATGGCGGAGACCTCGGCGATCAACTCGTCCACGGGGCGCTGCCGGTGGGTCTTCCGGTTGAACGCGGAGATGGCGCAGAAGTCGCAGCCGTGGGGGCAGCCGCGGGTGGCCTGCACGGCGTGGGCCGTCGCGTAGCGCCGGCCGTGGAGCAGGTGCCGGGGCGGCGGGCGCAGGCCGCGCAGCGAGTGCAGGGCGTCGGACCGGTAGATTCCCCGCAGGCGGCCGGCGCGCGCATCCTCGACCAGGCGGGCCCACAGGCCCTCCGCCTCGCCGGCCAGGACGGCATCCGCGTGCCGGATGGCCTCCTCGGGGCAGAGGGACGGGTGCATGCCGCCGAGGACCACGGGCACGCCGCGCGCGCGAAACCGGCCCGCGATCTCGTAGGCGCGGGGCGCCAGCGCGGTCATGCACGTGATGCCCACGAGGTCCGCCTCGGCGTCCCACGGGATGTCCTCGATCTGCTCGTCCACGATGCGGATGTCCACGTCCGCCGGCGTTTCCGCGGCCACGCTCAACAGGCTCAACATCGAGAACCGGAACACCCGGCCCCCGAACAACCGGCTCTTCCCGACGCGTGTCCACCGTCCGCTCGCCGGCGCGATCAACAACAGTTTCATGCGATCCCCTTTCCGTGGTTCCCTGTCCGCCTTCCCTCTTAGCAGCAAGCCTGCCAACCGGAAGGGGGGAATTTGTAACATCCTTATAATGAAGAATTTATTAGATAACCGCGAGGCCATGCCGGG
Organism: Kiritimatiellia bacterium; assembly: GCA_018001225.1. Classification (NCBI taxonomy): domain Bacteria; kingdom Pseudomonadati; phylum Kiritimatiellota; class Kiritimatiellia; species Kiritimatiellia bacterium. The sequence goes on from JAGNIJ010000007.1 coordinate 68,241, forward strand.
TTTGTATTCATTCGTTTGCATTCATTTTATGTATATGATATATACATTTAATGTATGACAAGTCGCCTTCACATACCGGCCTCCGATCAGCCGCTGTTCCGGCTGGTGGAGGCGGCCGCGATGGCCAATCCGTTCAGTGACGACCGGTTCGAGGTGGAGCGGCACATCGCCGGCGCCGCGGGCGCGACCGCCGCGCAAGTCCGCGAGCGCGCCATTCAAAGGGTGCGCGAGCGGATGGCGGAGTACGCTCGCCGGGGCCGGGCCGATATCCGGCTCTATCCGCGCGGGGACGCGGAGCGGCTCCGGACGGTCATCCTGTTCGACGTGTTCCATCGATACATCCAGGAGATGGACGCGCTGATCGTGCGGCAGCAGGAAGCGGGCGATATGCCGATCGAGGTGCCCTTCGCGGCGGGTATTCTTCGGGAGATGACCGAGGCCGGGCTGCCCCTCGAGGGCGCGCAGCACGTCCTGGCGGAGTTCTACCAGTTGCGGCGCGCGTTCTACTTCATCCGCCACGCGGCGCTGGGTTCCAGCCCCTGCATGCAGGCGCTGCGGTGCGAGCTCTGGACCAACGTGTTCACGCACGATTTCCACCTGTACGATCGCTTCCTGTGGAACCGCATGGAGGATTTTTCGACGCTGCTCCTGGGCGAGACGGGCACGGGCAAGGGCATGGCGGCGCGGGCCATCGGGTGTTCGGGGTTCATCCCCTACGACCCCGCGAAGGGGCGTTTCGCCTGCAGCTTCACCCGGACGTTCATCTCGCTCAACCTGTCGCAGTTCCCGCCGTCGCTGATCGAGTCGGAGCTGTTCGGCCATCGCAAGGGGGCCTTCACCGGGGCGATCGAGGAGCACCCGGGCATGCTGGCGCGGTGCAGCCCGCACGGGGCCATCTTCCTGGACGAGATCGGGGACGTGGACGCGCCCATCCAGATCAAGCTGCTGCAGGTCCTCCAGGAGCGGACCTTTTCGCCCGTCGGCAGCCACGAGAAGAAGCGGTTCCAGGGCCGGGTCATCGCGGCGACGAATAAGCCCCTGGATCAACTTCGGCGCAGCGGGCGGTTCCGCGACGACTTCTACTACCGGCTCTGCTCCGACCAGATCATCTTGCCGCCGTTGGCGCAGCGCCTGCGCGAGAACCCGGCGGAACTGGGCGACCTGGTCGGCGCCATCCTCCGGCGATTGTGCGGCGAGGACTTCGCCGAGCTGAAGGCCGTTGTCCTGGACGCCCTGGAAAAAAGCCCCGGGAGGGACTACGCGTGGCCCGGCAACGTGCGCGAACTGGAGCAGGCGACGCGGCGGATCCTGCTCAAGGCCGGCTACGAGGGCGACGCGAAACGCGCGGACGGCGGCGCGGAGGCCGAACTCCTGGAAGGAATCCGCGCCGGGACCGCGGACGCGGCCGCGCTGCTCGCCGGGTACTGCAAGGTCCTCTACGAGCGGCACGGCACCTACGAGGAAGTGGCGCGGCGCACGGGCTTGGACTGGCGCACGGCGAAGAAGCATATCGCCGCGGGCCCGTGAGGGCGCGGCGCCCAGGATCCGCGCGTAAGGATGGCGTTCACTCGGACATTCCCTGCGCACGCCGCCGTCGTTGCGGCTCGCGTGGACGCTCGCCCTCCAGAACGCTTTCTGTGCGAAGCGGATAGATTTCCCGCCTGGAGGGCGAGCGTCCCCGCGAGCCATGACAGCAAAGGAGAACCCGGGTGGAATCGCGCAGGGTCGGAGGTCGTTACGCGCGGATTCGCTGGCGCACATCGGGCTTGTCCTGCGGGACGGGGGTATGGCATCGTGCGGCCATGTTCAAACCTTCACTCCTGGTCGCGGCCGGCGTACTGATCGCGGCGGGCTGTCGCTCGCCGCAGGTGGGCGAAATCCGCCCGATGACCGACGGGGAACTGCGCGCCGTCTTTTCCCGCGCGCAGGACCCGCGGCGGTTCTGGATCACGGTCTACGGCTCGGAGGAGGGCGCGGTTTTTGCCAACGCCAACCGCCTGCACCCGGAGCAGGTGGTCGCCCTGCCGTTCGCCGGCGGGAAGAGCCGGCCGGACTGGCCCCTGGTCAGCGTGCAGTCGACCACCAAGGAGTCCTTCCTGGCCCTCGTGGACACGAGTTCGCGGGACAGTTGGGGGGCGCCCGACGTCGTGCTGGGCCTGCGCGGCGCACCGCTGGGCCCGCCGGCCTACGAGGCCGCGCCCGAGCACGTCCTGGAGCCGGTCAAGGGCTACGCCTGCGTGATCCCGACGATCCGGTACGACCTCATGCAGATGGAAAACGTCGTCGTGTACCTGCGCGCCGCCCGCGGGCCGCTGGGCTACCTGGCGCGCCGGGACGAGAAAAAGACGCCGCCGGTCCTGGTGTTCGGCATGGCCTGGATCAACGTGTTCTCCTTCGTCCAGCTCAACTACCCGGAGCAGCTCGTGTTCCTCTCCTCCACGTCGGCCTACGGGCCGTCCGCCGAGCAGTTGCTCGCCGAGGTGCCGCTGAAGACCGTGCGCGGGGCGCTGGCCGTGGAGGGCCTCGTGGACGGCGAGCCCGCGACGCTGATCCTCGATTCGGCCGGCGATTTCGAGCTGGCGATGACCGAGCCGCCGGCCGAGCCCGTCCGGGTGAGCGTGGGCGACCTGGTCTTCCCCCGCGCGAAGGCCGTGGCCTCCCGCGAGCACGCGCTGGGCCTGCCGGACTACCCGCGGATCGGCGCGAAATGGCTGGCGAAGTACAAGGTCACCATCGCCCCGAAGGCGAAGGTCGTCTACTTCGAGCGGCCGTGAACTGGAGCCGGGATCGCCGATCCCGGCCACATCACGGCTCGGTCACGCCGATCTTGTAGAACCGGTTGGTCGCCAGGTTCGGATGCGGCGAGGTCTGGGTGCCGTCGTCCGTCCACTCGTACAGCGCGCCGGTCCCCGCGACGCCCCCCGGGGTGGCGTTGGACCATGACTGGTTCAGCAGGCCGGTGTTGTTGTAGTAGATGTAGTAGGTCCGTCCGTTGGCCGTGTCGAACCGCACGATGAACCCGTTGGCGGCCCGCGCGGTCGAGGCGACCGCGAAAAAGTCGTCCTCATCCTTCGGATCGGTGTCGGCGACCTGCTCCTGCCAGTCCAGCAGGGCGTCTCCATCCCAGTTGCTGTCCTCGTCGGCGGTGGTCAGGTTGCCGAAGTTATCGAGTTCCCACTGGTCCGGGATGCCGTCGCCGTCGCTGTCCGTGTCGCCGGTGTCCTGGACCGAGAAGCCCATCGAGAAGGAGAAGACGTTGGTCCCCCAGATCTCGACCTGGTGGGTCTGGGCCTGGTTGCGCATGTTGATGGTGAACACGGCGTTGCTGCCCGGGAGATCGTCCACGGCCAGCAGGTTGAACGCGGTATTGTGCCCGGCGTCGCCGTAGCCGAGTTTCGCCTCGACGGTCTTGCCGCCGCCGAGGTTGGCGAGGGTCATGACGCCGCCGGAATGCTCCTCCACGCCGAGGGTGTTCTGGCCCTGGCGGAGCAGGTTGTCGAGGTTGGGCGAGAAGCCGTGGCGGATATAGAGCACGCCGCCGTTGAGCGTGTTGGTCACGTTGTAGGACACCTGGAACAGGTTGGTCGCCGGGTTCAGGGTGATGGTCTTCCGGATCTTGCCGTCGGCGGACGCCATGCGCCAGCCGTTGGTCCAGTACGTGAAGGTGTAGAGCTGGTTGACGTAGTTCGTCGTGCCCGGCCACCAGTCCTTGAGGCCGGAGGTCCGGTACCCGAGGGTCGTCCCGTTGGTCATCACGTGCCCGGTGCCCTCGACCTCGGTCTCGACGCCCGCGTAGCTGACGGGATTGCCCAGCACCTGGCGCACGGCGCCGTCGGACGGGTCGCGCGCGAACGCGACGGTCATGCGTCCGCCGATCCGCTCGAAGACCGCGTAGAGGCGGTCGTTGTACAGCACGTACTCGTTCTCGCCGTCGAGGTCCACGTCGGCCTGCGCCGCCTGCGGGGTGGTGACGCCGGCGGCGATGGCGGCCCAGTCGTCCACCTCCTCGTACAGGGCGGCGAACCGGGTCTGGGCCTGGGCGGTCTTCGCGAAGTCGATCAGCGTGAGGTAGCTTTCCGAGGGATAGAGGTACTCGCCCGTGCTCCACCGGCGCAGGTCGTTGTTGTCCTCGTTGTGGAAGGCCGTCTCGAAGACCGAGGCATGGATCACCGCGCGGGCCAGGCGGGCGATGTTCGTGTCCGCGATGGACTCGACCTGCGCCCACGCGCTGCTGACCACGCCGCCGAAGTAGAGCATGCCGTAGGCCTGGGAGACGTTCGTGCCGGGCCGGATCTCGAAGACCTTGTTCTGCAGGCCCTCGCGCTTGGTGGCCTCTCCGACGTACCAGTTGTCGTAGTCGCCGCGGGTGGCATGGTTGATCCAGTCGTGGCTCTGCTTGGAGAGCGACGGCGAGCCGCGATCCAGCTTCCACCAGGCATTGCCGACGTCGTCGCCGTCGGTATCGATCGCGCCGGACAGGATCTCCTCCAGGCCGACCAGCTGGATCCACGGCCGGTTGGCGATCCAGCGGATGTTGCGGTCGTACGCGTCCGCGTCGTCGTTGTCGCTGAAATCCTCCCAGTTGCTGAAGATCGTCGTCACGCGCTGCTGGTCGCCGCGGGCGCGCCGGTTGAACAGCGCGCGCAGGGACAGGCTCAAGCCGCTGTCGGAGTTCGAGAACCGGTAGCTCGTGGGCAGGTTGTTGATGACGAAGCAGTCCACGTTGCCGATGCGGTTGATGCTGTAGCCGTTGTCGCCCATCGAGTCCGTGCGCCCGAACCAGTAGTACAGGTGCGTGTCCTGGTCGAGCACCGTCGCGCGGAAGCCGGCGTTGGTGATCTTGGCGAGCGTGTCGTCGTCGAGCACGCGCTCGGGCGTCCAGAACACGCTGTTGGTGCCGAAGCTCGCGCCGTAGATTTCCCCGAGGTACTCCGAGGCCAGCCGGATGTTGTCGGCGTTGAACTCCTTTGTGAAGTACGGGAGGATGTGGTCGGAGAAGGTGCTGCCGAGCATCCAGACCACGTTGGTTTCCACGAGGCGGCGGACGGTCTCGTTGAGCGTCGGCCCGTCGCGCCACAGCGGGCTGGCGTTGGTGTCCACGCGCGCCCACTGGAGGGAGGCCGCCAGCGTCGGCGTGACGTGCAGGTTGAGCGCCTCGCCGAAGACCTCGTGCGTCAGCAGCGGCCGATGGTAGCCGGCGCCGTCGCCGGTATTGACCAGCAACTGGGCGACGTGGCCGGGCTGGTTGTGCTGGTTGCCGTGGATGACGATCGCCGCCTTGGCGCGGCCGGCCCGGACCGTGCCGGGGATCCAGTTGTACAGCACGCTGTTCGCGCCGCTCAAGCCGGCCTGGGCGTCCCAGTAGTCCTCGGCGATGTAGTCGTTCCAGATCGCGTCGCGGATGTCGCTGCGCCCGCCGATGTCGCCCGCGCCGACGGGGCTGTTCTGCGTGCCGTCGCGCGTCGAGTAGACCTGGAAGTTGAGCGAGGCCATGCTGCCGTTCCAGCCGATCGCCGTCAGGGCGGTCCGGCTGATCGAGAACTCGACGGCGTCCAGCTCGTGGTTGTAGTAGGAGCCGACGAAGTGCTGGGGCTGGGCCTGCACGCCGCCGTAGGTGAACAGGTCCTCGGCGAAGGTGCTCGTATTCTGGCCGGGATTGGTATCGACGTACACGGTTCCGGCCGACGAATCGTAGAGGGCCACGACCGCCTCCCAGCGCATCTCGGTCAGCGTGTCCACGTCGTCCGGCAGCTTGCGCTCGCCGATGGACTGGTTGCCGGTGTCGATGACGACGTAGAGATCCAGGTTCCCCTGCTCGGCCAGCGCCTTGAGGTCGTAGAAGTCGAACCGGAAATACAGCTTGCCGTCCGCCTCCCCGCCGTCGCGCGCGTAAAAGGCCAGGAGGTCGCGCGAGTTGTCCCAGTCGTCCCAGGCCTTGTAGATGTCGCCCTGCTGGTTGTTGTTGCCGCCGCCCTCGTAGTAGTCGAGCGCGCGCAGGTCCGCCCAGGTCCAGTCCGTGAACTCCTGGTAATTGGTCGTGCCGTTGATCACGCCCAGGGCCTCGCCCCGGCCGATGACGATGGACCCTTCCGGCGGCGGCGGGCTGGTGACGCACACCCGCGGGTCGGTGCCGCCCAGGTAGTGCTGGTAGTTGTTCACCCCGCAGCCCGTGAGGTCGCCGTCGGCGCCCTGGCGCGTGTTGGTGGGGCTCATCTGGCCGGTCCGGACATTGTACCAGCCGTCGTCGAACGGATCGAGGCCGTACTGCTGCTCCCACCCGTCCGGCAGGCCGTCCTCCTCCGTGTCCCGGTCCAGCGGATCGGTTTCCAGCACCAGCAGGCGCGGCCAGACGTTGGTGTTCTGCCACGTCCCTCCGCTATACGTCGGCCGCGGGTAGTCGGTCCACAGCTTGCTATAGTCCAGGGCGCGCGAGCGGATGCCGGCCAGGCCGTGGCCCAGGATATACGTGTTGTTGGTGTCCCACGTGACGGTGAGCGCGGTGGTCGTGCCGGCCGGCCACAGCAGGGCCAGGTCCACCTTGTTGTTGAGGTTGGCGTCCTCGGAGCCGTCGGCCAGCCCGTCCTCGTCCGTGTCGCCGTTGTTGGGATCGGGCTCCAGGAAGCGGGCGTTGGCCGGGAACGAGTCGCTGTCCACCTTCGAGGAGTTGTAGACCGTCGGGATGTTCGGGTGCGCCAGGACGCCGGTGGCCACGCCGCTGCCGTTGAGGGTGCCGATGTCCACCCGGCCGTTCCGGTTGAGGTCCTCCTGCCCGTCCAGCAGCCCGTCGTAATCCGTGTCCGGCTTGCTCGGGTCGGTCATCGTGCCGCAGATCTGGTCCGTGCGGGACTTGTTGAAATTGTAGCGCGAGTATCCCGAGTTGTCGGTCGTGTTGTAGATCGGGATGTCCTGGTCGGCGAGGAAGTTCTTCCACCCGTCGCCGTTGGTGTCCTCGTTGGTATCGGTGGCCGCGAACGCGTAGTTCCAGCCGCTTTCGAGCCCGTCGGGCAGGCCGTCGTTGTCCGTGTCCGGGCTCAACGGGTCGGTCTTGCCGTAGATGATCCAGATGTGCACGTCGCCGTTGATCCATGTCTCCGGGTTCGTGTCGGGCAGGTTCGTCGGGTTGGCTTCCGGGTTGTCGTAGAGGCCGTCGTCGTCATCGTCGTCGTCGCCGGCGTCCTCGTCCACCATCTGGGTGAGCACCACGCGGGCGTTGCGCAGCGCCGAGGCGTGCTTCGTCGTGCCGGAGGCCGAGTTGGTGTCCGCGTGCGCGTAGAACTGGAACTGGCCCGCGGTCATGTTGGTCCACAGGAAACCCCAGAGCTGCTTGCTTCCGGAGACCACGGGGTTGGGATCCACTCGCCACGCCGTCAGGCCGGAGGCCGTGGCGCCCGGGTAGACGGCCGTCAGGATCAGCTGGTTGCTGGCCACCACCTGGGAGACGACCATGAAGTTCGTGCTGATCCGGATCGTGTTGCCGATGCTCAACTGCTCCTGGAACAAGGTCCCGGTTCCGTTGACGACGTTGGACCCGGTCGTCACGGAGACCGTGCCCGAGAGCTGGTTGCTCGTCGAGGCGATCCGCGGCGCGAAGCCGGCCGAGTTCGTGAACTCGATCCAGACGTTCTTCGCCTTCAGGTCCGTCTCGACCTGGACCCGGTACTGCCGCTGCGTGGGCGACGGGCTGGGCACATCGGGCAGGATGATCCGGTACGGAGCGCCGTCGGAATCGTATTCCGGCGGATCGGTGATCTGGATCAGGATGCTGTCCGCGCCGGACTGCGCGCGCACGATGCGGCTGGCCTGCAGCGTGATCCCCAGCCCGGCCGCGTTGGTGTGCAGGATCTGCAGGTTGTGCAGGAAGTTCGTGTCGCCGTTGTACATGTCCGACAGCGGGATGGCCAGGGCGTGGTGGCTGCCGCTGACGTCCCACTCGTAGTACCAGCCGTCGCGGCCCTGGGCGACGTCGTTGATCTTGAACAGGAACCGGTTGTTCAGCGTGTTGGTGTCCACGCCGTCCGCGAGCGTCTTGCTGAACCAGACCTTGGCGTGGTAGCCGGACCAGACCAGGTCGCCGTCGTAGGGCGGGTAGGCGACGTAGAGCTGGTACGCCGGCGCGTCGGTCTTCACGCCGCGCGTCAGCGTGGTGAAATGCCCGTTCGTGTCCGAGAGCGCCAGGTTGGTCGAGGAGGAGAGCTCGCGCAGCTTGACCGTGATCGTCGCGTTCGAGTTGCCCGACGGGATGTTGCGGTAGGTGAACCGCCACTCGTCCGGGTAATCGCTCGGGATGTAGAGGCTCGGCGTCACCTTGTAGGCCTTCGCCCAGGAAAGCTGGCCGACGGCGTTGGTGCCGATGCCGTTCGTCTGGCCCGTCGCCCCGTCGTCGTTGGACTTGTCCCAGTCGCTGATATTGAACCAGACCTCCGTCACCGTCGGGTCGGTCCGGACCACGGCCCCGTACTCCTTCGAGCCCAGCGTCTCGCTCTCGGCCGGGTACTTGATCTCCCCCGTCGGCCGGTCCACGTCGAGGTAGAACGGCTGGGTGAAGGTGCTGTAGATCGAGGCCCGCTTGCCGTTGCCCTCGGCCGCGCCGTCGCGCTGCAGGAAGGCCCGGCCGCGGACCACGTGGAACCCGTCCACCAGGCCGGTGGACACGATCCCGAAATCGTTGTGCGGATAGTAGGTGACCGTCCGGGTGTTCAGGTTCGTCGCCTGCCAGACGCCCATCAGCGTCTTCTTGCGGTTGATCCCGTCGTCGGAGTTCGGGAAGAGCACCTCCCACGGGAAGCCGTCCGCCCCCTGCTGCCGGTAGGCGCCGACCTTGTAGCGCAGCACCGTGCCGTTGGTCATGGCCGGGATCGTCGCGTACCACCAGTCCGGCGTGCCCGTGCCGTCCCACGCCCCGTTGGTGTACCAGCCCAGCGGCACGACCTTCGTCGTCCCGCGCCCGATGCCGCCGGCGCCCTCCGGCCAGGTCGCGCCGTCCGTCGTGTAGTACAGCGCCAGCCGGTTGACGTAGGTCGAGGAGTACCCGACCTTCACGCGCACAGTGACGTTGGAATTCGCCGCGTTCTGCGGCAGCGGGAAGAACTGCTTGTTGGCCGACTCGTCGTTGTCCGACGGGTTGTGGTAGACCCACGCCGCGGTCTCCGCGCCGCTCCAGTCGTTCGCCCCGTTGCCCGCGTTGATGTTGTACCCGGAGCTGCCGATGGTGGCGATGTACGTCCCCGCGCCCGCGGAGCCGATGGTATTGTGCGCCGCGTTCGTGTCCGCGAACTTCTCCCGGTGCTGGCGGTGCACGAAGTCCGCCTGCTCGTAGCCCAGGAAGGCGTCCATCGAGCCCTCGTTGCCGGGCGGGTAGTCGCGCGAGTCGCCGCTGCCGTGGTTGAGGGTGTTCAGGTTGATCCCGCCGTCGAGCTTGAACAGGACGTTGTACGCCGAGCCGTCCACCATGGTCATGAACTTCAGGTTGGTGGAGGAGGTGACGCGGGGCAGGCTGTAGGTGTAGGTGAAATCCGTGGTGTTGCTGTCCGCGACGCCGTACGGATTGAAGCCCGGGTCGCCGTCCGGCCCGTCGCGCCGGGTCACGGTCACGTCGCCGGCCTCCTGCCCGTTCTGGAAGATCGTGACGGTCCGGCCGCCGTGGCAGCTCCACAGGTCCGAGGCCTCCGGGTTGCGCCAGGAGAAGGCGAAGTAGCCGCCGGGCGGGATGATCAGGTCTCCGATGTACCGGCTGGAGGGCACGGTGTAGTAGAAGCCGGGCCCCGAGGCGGAGTACTGCCACAGCTTGGAGCCGCCGGGGAAGGTGGTCTGGATTTCGCGCGATGCGCCGGAGGCGTAGTTGTCGTTGATCATCACCAGCAGCACGACGCCGTCGCCGTCGGTCATGCTCGTGTTTTCGTGCTTGTCCCACCGCTCGTAGGCCGCGACGTCGCCGTCGCCCCATTTCGAGATGTGCCAGCCGCGGGCGAAATGGCCGTGGATGTAGGCGAGGTTCGGGATCCGCCCGTCGCCCCACTGGCCGAGGTAGGTGGTGTTGGCGTGGCGCGGGAAGGCGCCGCCGCTCTGCCCGAGGGTCTCCGCGTGGCGGTTGCCGTCCGTGTAGATCACCGGCAGGCCCGCGCGCGTCAGGTTGAAGGCGTTGTGCAGTTCCTCGCGGAAGGCGATGTTGTCGTCGTGGCTCTTGGCGTAGTACACGCCGAGGTACTGGCCCATCTGCTTGCCCGAGATGTAGTCCGCGGAGTCCAGCCCCGACAGCGAGCCCCAGGGATTGCCCAGGTTGTCGTTGAAGGTCGAGTGCGTGCGCGCGTCGAGCAGCCGCATCCCGGCGGCCCAGTAGTCGCCGTACGGCGGCGGTTCGCCCATGTGCTCGCCGAACATCATCGCGTCGTTGCGGCCGTAGGATTTTTCGGTGTCGAAGACCGTGTCGCGGTGATTGTCCCAGTCGCTGAACCCGCGGCTCATGTTGAACTGCCACTGGGCCTGGCCGCAGTAGCCGGCGCTGCTGGAATCCTTGTCGCCCGCCCACTGCTCGCCGAAGAAATAGCCCGGCACGTGCTTGACTGCGTCCAGCCGCAGCCCGTCCACCTTCGTGTGGTGCATCAGCCAGCGGACGTTGCGGCAGAGGTACGCCCCGACGTCCTCCTCGTAGAAGGACTCGTTCAGGGCGATGACGTTGGTCGTGATGTTCGTGTTGTTGAACCCGACCCAGCCGAGGGTGGGGTGGTAGTCGTACCACTCGGGATGGGTGCGCTGGCGCACGAACGAGATCTTCGGGTACGTGTCGCCCTCCGACCGGCCGAAATTGGCGTTGGGCGTTTCGTGGGCGATGTCGATCAGGTCGGAAAGGTTCCGGTTCTGCACCTCCCACGTGCTGCCCCAGTTCACCGTGTTGTCCCACTTGCGGAAGAACCCCTCCTCCGTCACGCGCAGGTGGAAGTCCTCGGGGAGCATGCCGGGATAGATATCCACCGCGGTGTATTCGTCCCATCCCGGCACGTCGAACGCCCGGTGGTTCATGATGTTGTCGAAGTACACGCGCATCCCGAAACGGTGGGCCAGGCGGATCAGGCGAAGCAACTCCTCCTCCGTGCCGTACCGGGTCTTGACCGTGCTGCGCTGGTCGATGCCGCCGAGGTCGAAGGGGTCCCAGAGGTCGTAGCCGACGGAGAGCCCGCCGCTGGCCTTCTGCGGTGGCGGCAGCCACAGCGCCCCGTAACCGGCTTCCGCGAGTTCGGGCAGCTTGTCGGCGATCTCGTTCCAGGAGTTGTTGAAAAACTGCAGGACGACTTCCGCGGAGGCGTTCAGGCTCGCGAGGAGCAAAACCACGGTCACGGCGAGGCGAGCTGAACGAGTGCTCATGTGCGTCTCTCCCTTTAGCCAAAATACCCTATCTTCCCGGACGATGAAAGTCCGTGGCCGGCCGTTTTTCAAACCCGGCTTCCGCGCTCCTTTTCCGACCCGGCACTTACACGATACCCTCGCGTTAGAACCGTGTTAAGTGTAGCGCTTTACTTTTCGTGGGGACAGAGATCAGAATGGGGCCACGAGGAATACTGCTACATCCCAAAGAACGTGGCTTGAAATAATTACAAATTCAGAATCAGTGGCAATGTACAGCCAGCCCCAGAACAGGCCGGCGGTCAAAGCGGCCAGGACGAGAACGGGATTCCCGCTGCCGGCATGCACACCGGCATAGAGCAAGGCCCCCGCAAGCAGCCCGCAGGCCGTGCCGAATCTAGAGATCAGGGCCCGCTGCAGATACGCGCGCCAGAACACTTCCTCGCCGGGCCCGATGATGAAAATCATCAGGAGAGCGATGCACCAGTCCGGAAGCGCCGGGCGGACGAGATAGACGCTGGAGATGTGCTCTCGGGAGGCGGGCAGGAAATGGAGCAGCAGGAATCGGCCGGCAAGGAAAATGGCATACAACGCGGCCGCCGAGGCGATGCCGAGGCCGGCCTTCTTCATCCGTCCGCCCGAGAAATCGGCGAGCAGCCGCCGGCGCAGATCGGGGCGCCATGCCAGCAGCGCTCCGTTCAGGATAACCAGGAGCCCCGACATCCACCACCAGAACACCCCTGGCCGCTCCAGCCCCCAGCGAAACAGCGGCGCGAACAAGAGAACGGCGATGATCGAGACCCGCCCGGCCGTGCGGCTGGAAGGGCGCGGATTCACGCGAGCAGCTTGGCGATGACGAACCCCGCGGTGCAGAGCATTCCGAACGCCAGGTTCAACTGCGCCGTCGCGCCGTCGAGGGTGATGAAATCCAGCGGGTGGTCCGGTGTGGCGCGTCGGAGGGCCTTTTTCCATCGCCCGAGGGCCATGGGAAAAGCCAGCCACACGAGCAGCGCCGGCCAGGGCATTCCCCACGCCGCCGCGGGAGAGAGCAGGCGCGCCGCCACGAACACGGTCATGATCGCGAAAGGCGCGAATACCAGGAACCCGTAGTAGGTCAGCGATCCCCGGTCGCCCAGCAGGGCGGCCACCGTGGTGATGCCGGCGCGCTCCCGGTCGGTGGCGATATCCCGCCAGTTGTTCGCGTGCAGGATGCCGATCACGAGAAGCCCTATGGGTATGGCCCACAGCGCGGGCAGGACCGAGGGCCGTCCCGTTTGCACGGTCCACGCGCCGAGCGCGCCGAGGACGCCGAAATCGAGGAAGACGGCCAGGTCGCCCAGCGCGTGGTACTTCAGCGCCGGGCCGAGCGTGTAGCCGGCCCCGATGAGCACGCCGGCCAGGCCGATCCACAGCAGCGGAAGGCCGACGAGGGCGACGAGCCCCAGCCCGATCAGCGAGCCGAGGACGAGGAGCCCCAAGGCCGCCCGCCGCACCTGCGCGCCGGTCAGGTAGCCCCGGACAATCGCGCCGCTGACGGGCGAGACCTCGCGATCCAGGCCCTTGCGGAAATCGGTCACATCGCTCAACATGTTGGCGCCGGTGTGCAGCAGCATCATGCCGATCAGCGCGGCGAGGAACAGCCCGGGGCGGAACGCGGCGCCGCCGGCCGTCACGGCGGCTGCCGTGCCGAAGACCACGGGCATGGTCGAGGCCGGCAGGGCAAAGGGCCTGGCCGCCACGAGCCATTTCTTCACGGCATGGGGGGTGTTGAACATGCTCTATGGATATCCCTTTTTCCCCGGAAAGCAACAGGCCTTGTTTTCAATCCCATCGCGGCCTGCTGGTCATGGTGGAGGGTAGGGTAGCGTCGTCGAGGCCGCCGGGGTGCGCGGTCGGCGCAGGGTCAACTCGGCGCGGGACTGTCCCGCGGGACATACGTCCGACCTGGCGATGTCTTCATAAAGGGGTCGGGCGAACGACTTTCACACTTATCGAAGTGTGAGAGTTCAAAGTTCATTTATAATATATTGCATGATATGTTGTTATAATCAATAATGCAATTATGATGTTTGAAGGACTATGCTCACACTTCGAAAAGTGTGAGCATGGGTTCCGGTCATGGCTCGTGCCGGTTGCCGAAGGGCGGGTTTGTTCCGCGGTGTCGCAGGGGGACGCCCGCGAGGGCGGGGCTTGAAAAACAGATGGAACTCGAAAGGCCCTGATGTATGGTAGGGCCGTGCAGGACCCCTTGCAGTTTCATATGGACGTGAGCCGGCTGCCTGCGGAGCGCGAACTGCGCGGGGGCCGCAGTTTGGGGATTTTCCTGGTGCTGTTCTCCGCGGTTTGGGGCGGACTCCCGGCCATCATGCTTGTCGTGAGCCTGTCGAAGGGAGGCTTCGAGCCGGCCATGGCCGCGACCCTGCTGTTCCCGGTCATCGGCACGGCGCTGTTTCTCGTCGGCCTGAACCAGTTCTTCATCCGTGGCCTGATCCGCGTCACGGAAACCGAGGTCTATTACGATCGCAAGAGCCTGTTTGGACACACGGTATGGAGCGAGCCGCTGGCCAAGTATCCCGGCCTGCTGTTCCGGACCGAGTATCATTCCGGCGGCAAGAACCGGCCTTCCTACACGCTGCACATTGTGGAGCTGCACCACCCGGAGAAGGCGAGGCGGGTGGTCATTCACCAGTCGAAATCGCCCGAGGGCGTACGGCGGGTCTGGGAGGAGTCCTGTAGGACGCTGAAGCTGGCGGCGCTTGAGGAGGCCGGCGGGCAGGTGATCCAGCGCGACGCGGCCGACCTGGACAAGTCGGTCCGCGAGCTGGCGCGCGAGCGGAAGATCAAGGTGACCTTTGATCCGCGCCAGACGCCGCCGGAAGGGATCCACGTGGAGGTGGGCGAGGGGACGCTGACGATAGCGCTGGACCTGCCCCGGATGCCGATGAAGGTGGCGGCGCCCTGGTCGCTGGCCGCGATCGGGATGATGAGCCTTCCCTTCGTTGTCGGGGCGCCCATGATTCTCCTCGTGGTGGGGTTGGCCTTTCTGGCCGTGCCGGTGGCGTGGACGCTGTTCGCCGGCTGGATCCGGCAAACGATCGCGGTATCCCCCGCCGAGGTGCGCGTCGCGTGGCAGACCCCGTGGGGCGCCGGGGCCGAAACCGTCCTGCCGGCCGGGGAAATCGAGCAAGTCGAAGTTCGCAAGGGCGCGGGCAGCACGACGCCGGCGCTGCACGTCGTGACCGACCAGCGCGAGGTGGTCGTCGGCCCCTTCCTGAAGCCCGAGGCCCGCGACTGGCTTCGCCAGTGCATCCTGGCCGTCATTACTCGCTGATCGCGCGCGTTTCTACGTAGCAACCTCGGCGGGCTTCTGACATACTGAATCCGGCAGATCGGTGTGTACCCGTGGAACCGCGTGCATCGGCCATGAGCATCAAACAGGTTGCCGCCATGAAGAAAAATCCCGGGGGCCGTCCCCCCAAGTTCCTGGAGTCCCGGAGGCCGATCACGGTGACCCTGCCGGACCGAATCCTGCGCTCGCTTGAAAGCGTGGACCCGGATCGCGCCCGCGCGATCGTGCGGGTGACCGAGACGGTGACCGGGCAGAAGGAAGACCGCTTCAAGCCGGTGGAGGTCGTGGAAGTCCTGCCGGGCAAGGCCATCATCCTGGTCGGCCCATGCGAACCCCTGCGCCGCGTCAAGGGCCTGCACATGGTCGAGATCACCCCCGTGCGCTACCTGCTGACCATTCCGCCCGGCACGCCCGTGGAATCGCTGGAGGTCGCCATCTTGGATGTCATGGAAAGCGCCCGGGATATCAGCGAACATGAACGCGCCATCCTGGTCGAACTGCGCGGCCTGCTGTCGACGCACCGCCGCGGCAGCCAGATGACCAAGGGCGAACTGCTGTTCGTGGAGACCCGCCGCCGGAAATGACCCGCGTCAGGACGCCGGGCCGGACGCCGTGACGGGGCCGTCCGCCGCCGCGGGCGCGGCCGGTTCGGACGTCAGCGAGATCAGGTCGCTTAAAATCTGCAGGGTCTCGTTGAGCATGGCGTCGGCCTGCTCGTCCTTGCCCGCGTCCTTCTCCCGGAGCTGCCGGCTCAATTCCTTTTCCGCGCGGGCCAGTTCGAGGCGCTTCTCGAAGTTGAGCGAGACGGCCGGCTCCTTCTGCCGCTCGGCGAGCCGGTTCAGCAACTCCAGGTAGGCCTGATACCGGGCGTCGTTCCGGCGCCGCTCTTCGACTTTCTTCTGCAGCGCGGGAAGCGCCTCGCGCAGGGGCGTGGCGAAGGCATAGGTCAGGGTCCGGATTTGCGACCAGGGCAGGGCGTGCGGCAGGGTCTCCTCGCCGATCTCCAGGGTGTCCAGGCTGGACGGGGTCACGATGTCCGGCTCGACCCCGCGCAACTGGGTGGAGCCGCCGTTGATCCGGTAGAAACTGGCCGTGGTGATCTTCAGTTTGCCCAGCGCGGGCTGCCCGTCCTTCAACTCGGCCAGCGTCTGCACGGTGCCCTTGCCGTGGGTCTTGGAGTCGCCCGCGATGACCGCCCGCCCGTAATCCTGCAGCGCGCCGGCCAGGATCTCCGACGCGGATGCGGTCTGCCGGTTGACCAGCACGATCATCGGCCCGTCGTATACCACCTCCGGGTCGGAATCGCTCATCACCTGGCTGCGGCGGCCGTCGCTGACCTGCACCACGGGGCCGCGCTCGATGAACAGCCCCGTCATGCGCACGGCCTCCGCCAGCAGCCCTCCGCCGTTGTTGCGGAGGTCCAGCACGAGCCCCTCGACGCCGTTGGTCCCGAGTTCCTCCAGCAGCCGGCGCACGTCCTGCGCCGAGCTGCGCGGCTCGGGCCCGCGCCCGCGCACCGGCCGGACATCCGCGTAGAAGTCGGGCAGCGTGATCACCCCCAGCTTGCGCGTCCGGCCGTCGGACCCGGCGACCTCCTGGATGGAGGCCTTGGCGGCCTGGTCCTCGAGCTTCACCTCTTCGCGGATGAGATCGATTTTGACCACGGTCGTGCCCGCCGGGTCGGACGCCGGGATCACGGAGAGCACGACCTTGGTGTTCTTCTCCCCGCGGATCAGGCGGACCGCCTTGCTCAACGGCCAGTGCAGGATGCTCACGGGCTCCCCGTCGCCCTGGGCCACGGCGATGATCTTGTCGTTCGGCTTGAGCCGCCCGTCCTTCTCGGCCGGGCCGCCGGGGATGAGCTGGTCGATCTTGGCGGCGCCGTCCTCGCTGGTCAGGCGGGCGCCGATGCCGACGAGGGAGAGCTGCATGCCGATCTCGAAATCCTCGGTCTGGCTGGCGGACATGTAGTCCGTGTGGGGGTCGTAGGCTTGGGCGAAGGCGGTCAGGTAGCGGTCCGCCGGCCACTCGGCCCGGTTGTCGTTGAGGACGTCCAGGTACTGGCGGTAGCTCTTCCGGATGGCCTCCTCGGGCGCGAGGCGCAGGTCGGTGGGCGGGTCGATTTCTTCCGCCGGCTCCGCGGGCGTGTCTTCCGGCGCGGCCGCGGCGACCGCGTTCGTGGCATCGGCCAGTTCGCGGTTGACCAGGTGCGCGATGTACTGGTTCTTGATCTTCCGGCGCCACAGGTCGTCCCAGGCCGGCTCGTCGGCGGGCCACTCGGCGTCCTTGCGCTTCCAGACGTAGGTCTCGTCCTGCCCGAGGTCGAAGGGCTCCTTCAGCAGGCCCTCCGCGAACGCGACGCGGTTGCTCACGCGCTCGCGCAGCACGTCGTAGACTTCGTAGGCGAAGGCGACGTCGCCGGCGGCCAGGCGGTTGTCCAGGTTGGTGACCGCGGTCCGGAACCGCTCGACGTCGGCGGCCAGGAAGTAGCTCCGGTCGAAATCCAGGAAGGCCAGGAACCGGTCAAGGGCGTCGGCGGCGCGCTGGTCGTCCATCGGCAGCGCCGACAGGTGCCACTGGGGCAGGCGGCGGGCCACAAGCCGGGCCGCCTCGGACGGGGCCGCCTCGGCGGGCGCCGAGGGGCTCCGGGCCGCGGCCCAGACGATCCCGCTGGCCAGCAGCAGCGCCGGCCCTCCCCACGATTTCCACGCTTTCATTCTCCGGAATCTCCGGCGAGTACTATAAGGCAAACGCCGCTCCATTTCTACAGGACTCTTGAGTTAATCCATGGACCCAATCGCCCCGGCCGGCGTTCATTTTTTCCCGCCCCGGCCCCCGCGCGCGGGGGGCTGCGCACGGGGGCTTGGATTTCGGCGCGGGCGGCGGTAGGATACGGGCGCATGAACTGGTACGACGTGAAACGGGCCGCCGGGGTGGCCGGGCTCATGGTGCTCGGCGCCGGCCTGCTTTTCGCGCTGCTGATCGGCTCCTCCCTCGGGTGGTTCGAGAGGAGCCGCGGCGCGCCCGCTCGGCCCGCGGCCCCCGCCGTCCGTCCCTCGGCGTCCGTTCCGCGGCCCGGCCCGGCCGCCGCGGAGCCGACCGCGTCATACACGCCGGCGTCGGTCCGGGCGGCCTCCGACCGGGAGGCGGACCCGCGGGCAACCCGCCTCCGCGAGCTCGAGCTGGAAAACCGGCGGCTGAACGGCGAGGTCCAGGACCTGCGGGGCCGGCTCGTGGGCGTGCTGAATTGGGTGCTCACGAACTTCAAGGGCACCTACCCGCTGCCGGAGACGTTCATGGCGCGGCTCCAGGTGCCGCCGGTGACGGAGGACTTCACGCTGCACCCCGAGGCCGCCGCGCTCATCAAGGTGACCCCCGAGGAGGAGCAGAAGATCAACGACATCTTTGCCTACGCCCGCTCCTACCTCGCCGAGATCGAGGCGGCCATGCTGACGGTCACCAGCCCGCGCCCCGACAAGGTCATCCTGCACATCCCGCCGTTCGCCGAGGACGGGGCCGCGCTGCGCGAGGACATGTACGCGGCCATGGAGATCACGCTCGGCCCGGACCGGTTCGACCGCTTCATCAAGGTCTCCGAGGCGGGCCTGAAGTCCAGCTTCTACCGGTTCGGCGAGGCCTCGCGGACGCTCGTGTTCGAGCTGGTGTACGCGGGCGCGGGCGAGCCGCCGCGGCTGAAGATCAAGGACGGCTGGATCATGGAGACCGCGCCGGGCGGCAAGGAAATCACGGCCGTCGAATCCACCGTCACCAACCTGCCGGCGGGGTACGCCGCCTACTCGCCGTGGCTGCCCGATACCCTCGTGCAGGGGTTCATGGGCGGGGCCGTTCGGTAGCCTGCGCGTTCTTCCACTTGTCCATTTCCTTCCGGTAGCAATCCGGGCAGATCCCGTGGCTCACCTTGTTCATCTCGCCGGGCTTGACGTCGATCCACTTGCCGCAGGCGGCGCACTTCACGTACATCAGCTCCGCGGACTCCTTCGCGCTTTTTTTATCCGGGCGGCTCACGGCATCCTTTCGTCGGCTCGGCCGCGCGGGGCGGCGACCCCGGCTTTGTGACAGGAAACGCGCGCCGGGGCAAGCCTTCTCGCCGGCCCGGAACGCGGCGATTTTTCCGCTTGAAAACAACGCCTCCGCGGCGGAGGGTTACGGCCATGCGGCGGAACATCATCGACGTGCATACGCACGTGTTCCCGGACGACCTGGCGGCGCGCGCCCTGAAGCACCTGGCCGGCAACTCCGGCGAACAGGCTTTCACCGACGGCACCGCGGGCGGCCTCCAGGCCTCCATGCGCCGGCACGGCATCGCCTTGAGCGTCACCCAACCGGTGTCCACGCGCCCGGCCCAGACGCCCACCATCAACGCCTATGTCATGGCCCTGCGCCAGCCGGACTTGATCCACTTCGGCACGCTGCATCCCGATTACGAGAACCCGGGCGCCGAGATCGAGCGCCTGGCCCGCGGCGGCATCAAGGGCATCAAGTTCCACCCCGACTACCAGAACTTCTTCGTGGACGAGGAGCGGATGTTCCCGGTTTACGAAAAAATGGCCCGGGCCGGACTGATCGCCTTTTTTCACGCCGGGGTGGACATCGGCCTGCCGCCGCCCGTTCACTGCCCGCCGGACCGGCTCGCCCGGGTCCTCGATCGCGTCCCCGACTTGACCGTGGTCGCCGCGCACTTCGGCGGGTTCAAGATGTGGGACGAGGTGGACCGCCACCTCGTCGGCAGGAACCTGTGGCTCGAATCGTCCTTCACGCTGGCGTGGTTCCCGGCCGCCGAGTTCGTCCGCATGGCGCGGCGGCACGGGATCGGCCGCGTGATGTTCGGCACGGATTCGCCGTGGGCCGACCCGGGCGCCGAGATCGCGCTGATGGAGAAGACCGGCCTGGACGAGGCCGAGCTTGCCGCGGTCTTCCACGACAACGCCGCGCGGCTGCTCGGACGGTAAGACGCCGCGGAGGCCCGGTTTCGGCGGGCAGGCGCGGCGCCTGCGGAAGCTATCCCTTCAGCCTCTTTTCCTTTACCCAGCAGTACAGCACGGGCGCCATGAACAGCGTGATCACTTCGATGGCCATGCCGCCGAAGGCGGGGAGCGACATCGGCACCATGATGTCCGCCCCGCGGCCCGTCGAGGTCAGCACGGGCAGCAGCGCCAGGATCGTGGTCGCCGTGGTCATCAGGCAGGCCCGGATTCGCCGCTGGCCGGCATACACGGTGGACTCCCGGATTTCACCGACGGTGGCCGGCTTCACCTTGCCGAACCGCTGGTCCATGTACGTGCAGATGACCACCGCGTCGTCCGAGGCGATCCCGAAAAGAGCCAGGAAGCCCACCCAGACGGCGATGCTCATGTTGACGGGATGCACCTGGAACAGGTGGCGCAGGTCCACGCCCAGGATCGATACGTTCAGGAACCACGGCTGGCCGTACAGCCAGATCAGCAGCAGCCCGCCGGCCCAGCAGACGAAGATCGTGGCGAACACCAGCGAGGTGGTGATCACCGAGCGGAACTGGAAGTAGATGATCATGAAGATGACGAACAGGGTCATCGGCAGGATGACCGACAGCGTTTTCTGCGCGTGGAGCTGGTTCTCGTAGCTCCCGGCGAACCGGTACGAGACGCCGGGCGGGAGCTTCAATTCACCCGACGCTTGCTTGGCCGCCAGGTAACGCTGGCATGCCTCGACGACGTCCACCTCGGCCTGCCCGGGCTTCTTGTCGAAGAGCACATACCCGATGAGGAACGTGTCCTCGCTCTTGATGGCCTCCGGGCCGCGGACGTAGCGGATGTCCGCCAGTTGCGCCAGGGGGATCTGCGCGCCGCCCATGGCGGGCACCAGGATCCGCTCCAGGGTCTCGACGCTGTCGCGGAGTTCGCGAAGGTAGCGCACGCGGACGGGGAATCGCTTCCGGCCCTCCACCGTCGTGGTGAGGCGCGCCCCGCCGATGGCCACCTCGATCACGTCCTGCACGTCCGCGATCTGCAGGCCGTAGCGGGCGATGGCCTCGCGGCGGATATCGATCTCCAGGTAGGGCTTGCCGACGATCCGGTCGGCGATGACGGCGGCCGGTTCGACTTCGGGCACCTCCTTGAGAAACCGCTCGATCTCGAGCCCGCCCCGCTCCACGCTGTCCAGGTCGGGGCCCTTGACCTTGACCCCCATGGGCGCGCGCATGCCGCTCTGGAGCATCACGATACGCGCCGCGATCGGCTGAAGCCGCGGCGCCGAGGTGGTCCCGGGCACCTGCGCCGCGGCGACGATCTCCTTCCAGATGTCGTCCGGGCTCCGGATTTCGTCGCGCCACTGCCGGAAGGGCCGGCCTCGCGGGTCGGGGATCAACTCGCCGTTTTCGCGGACGAATTCACGGAGTTTCTTGTCGTAGCGGAAGGAGAGCCGCCGGCCGTCGCGATCGGCGATGTATTCGGGTTTGTACGTGATGACGGTCTCGATCATGTTGACGGGGGCCGGGTCGAGCGCGCTGTCGGCGCGCCCGATTTTCCCCACCACGGACTCCACTTCCGGGATCGCGCGAATGGCCATGTCCTGTTTCCGGATGACGTCCAGCGCCTCGCCGAGCGAGGCGTGGGGCATCGTCGTGGGCATGTAGAGGAACGAGCCCTCGTCGAGCGGCGGCATGAACTCCTTGCCCAGGCCGGGGAAAGCGTGCACGAGGGTGGACCAGACGCGGGTCCGGCGCACGGAAGCCGCGTCGATCCCGACCTTCTCGGCCGCCCGGGGCACGAACCCGAACAGGGTCCCGAAGCCCAGCCACCCCATGTAGCCGACCGCCACCATCGCCGCGGGCATGGCCAGGAAGGCGAGCTTGTGCGCCAGGAACCAGCGAAGCATCGGCGCGTAAAACCGCTGCGCCAGGTGGAAGAGCCCCAGCAGGCCGCCGATGAATACCGCCACGAGAATGAAATTCCGCGCAAAGCCCGCCTCGAGGCCGAGCGGCAACCAGTTCCGGGTGAGCAGGACGCCGACCGATAGAATAACCAGCGCGTTAGCGAGCCACGGGGTGAACCGGCGCACGCGCGCGGGGAACCGGTCCGCGACCAGGAGATAGAGTCCGACGATCGCCAACAGTGTCCCGGCCGACCACCAATGCAGCCGGAGGCCGAGCAGCGCGCCGGCGGCGATCAGGCCGGCAGGGCCGAGGCGTTGGGCCGTTTTCGACCGGACCTTCCCGGAAAACAGGATGTGCGCCGCCGCTGGGATCACCGTCAGGGCGACGATCACCGAGCCGATCAGGCAGAACGTCTTGGTGAAGGCCAGCGGGCGGAACAGCTTGCCCTCGGGGCCGGTCATGAAAAAGACCGGCAGGAATCCGACCACGGTCGTGGCAATGGCCGTCAGAACCGCGCGGCCGACTTCGGTCGCAGCCCGGTAGATCACCTCCAGAGAGGTTTCGGGGTTCAGGGTTCGGGGTTCAGGGGGGGTGTTTCCTGAACCCTGAACCCTCCCTCCTGAACCCTTCGCATCCTCGAGGTGCTGGACTATGTTCTGGCAGAGGATGATCCCCATGTCCACGATCGTGCCGATGGCGATCGCAATGCCCGAGAGCGAAACGATGTTGGCTTCCACGCCGACCACTTTCATGGCGATAAAGGCCATGAACACGGCCAGCGGCATCACGGCGCTGATCAGGAGCGAGAGGCCCAGCTGCGAGGCCATGACGATGACGACGATGGTCGTGATGAGCACCTGCTCGTAGAGCGCATTGTTGAGCGTGCCCAGCGTTTCATAGATCAGCCCGGTCCGGTCGTAGAAGGGCACCAGGGTGATGCGGCTGGTGGTGATCCCCTTCGGCCACTGCTCGCGGGGCGTGGAAGCCAGCCACGGCGCCCAGGACTCCTGGTTCAACTCCGCGCCGGCATAAGCCTCGAATCCGCGGCCGCGGGCGAAGGTCTCCAGTTCGGCGCGCGTGGTCCGGTCGTAATCCACGACGGCCTTCACGGGGAGCGACGGCGCGATCTCGGCGATCTTTTCCTTCACGTTCCGGATCGCGGCCAGGGGGTTGTAGCCGTGCCGGACGACGACCACGCCGCCCACGGCTTCCGTCCCTTCCTTGTCCAGCGCGCCCTCCCGGTAGGCCGGCCCCAGCGCGACCCGGGCGACGTTCTTCACGTAGATCGGCACGTTCTCGTTCACCTTGACGACGGTGTTCTCGATGTCCGCGATGTTCCGGATGAACCCCCGCGCGCGGATCAGGTACTCCACCCGGTTCAGTTCGATTTGCCGGGCGCCCACGTCGAGGTTCGACATGCGCACGGCGCGGAAGACCTCCTCCAGCGACACGTCGTGCGCCCGCATGGCGTCGGGGTCCGCGTCCACCTGGTATTCCTGGGCAAACCCGCCCACGGGCGCGACTTCCGTGATGCCCTCGGCGGCTTGCAGGTGATAACGGACCGTCCAGTCCTGGATCGTGCGCAACTCGTGCAGGTCCCAACCCCCGGCCGGCTGCCCGTCCGGGTCGCGACCCTCGAGGGTGTACCAGAAGATCTGGCCCAGCGCCGTGGCATAGGGGCCCAGCGCGGGCTTCACGTCCGGCGGGAGAATGCCGGCGGGAAGCCCGTTCAGCCGCGCGATGACGCGGTTCTGCGCGGCCTCGAAGGGCACGGCTTCCTCGAAGATGACATAGATCATCGAGAATCCGAACATCGAGGTGCTGCGGACCGTTTTCACGCCCGGAATGCCGAGCAGGGAAACCGTCAGCGGGTAGGTCACCTGGTCGTCCACGTCGCGGGGCGAGCGGCCCATCCATTCGCTGAAGACGATCTGCTGGTTCTCGCCGATGTCGGGAATGGCGTCCACGGCCACCGGGTTGCGCGGCAGCCCGCCGAGGTTCCAGTCGAACGGCGCGACCATGACGCCCCACGCGATCACGAAAAGCACGAGCAGCGCGACGACCAGCTTCTGCTCGAGGCAGAAGCGGATGACGCGGTCCAGCAGGCCGACCGGCCGGCCTTCGTCAGTGGTCATGGCCTTCTCCGGGGAGACGCTCGGGTTCTATTCCCGCCGCCCGCATGGCGGCGATATGCTTGTCCGGGTCCTTGGCGAACTCCGCCTCGCAGCCGCCGCAGCAGAAATAGATTCTCAAGCCCTGGTGGTCTGCATACTGCGTCTTGTCTATTTTGCCTCCCATGATCGGGCACAGGGTTTGGGGGCGCGGGGCCGGCGCGGCCACCGGCGGGGCGCCGCTCCCCGGCGCCATCAGGCTGGGCTGGCCCTGGATTTGCAGCGAGCTGTCGAGCTTGAACGCCCCGTTCACGACGACCCGTTCGCCTTCCTGCAATCCCTCGCGGACGACAAACCAGTCGCCCGCCCGAGGCCCGAGAACGATGTCGCGGCCTGCATACGTCCCCTCGGTCCCGGGCAGGGCCACGTAGACCACCGCCCGCTTGCCGGTGAGCAGGGGGGCGGTCGCCGGGATGACGAGCGGCGGGCCGCCCGGCCCGGACATCCCGGCCCGGACGATGGCGCGGACGAACATCTCCGGTTTCAGCCGGCCGTCGTCATTCGGCGCGTGGACGCGCACCTTGACCGTCCGGGTCATCGGGTCGAGCAGCGGATCAATGAACGCGATGGCGCCCTTGAACGATTCGCCCGGATACGCCTCAGCCTCGAACTCGACCTCCTGGCCTTCCCGCAGCAAGGCGATGTCCGACTCGTAGGCGTCGAGGATCACCCAGACATGGGTCAGGTCCGCCACGGTGAACAGGCGCATCCCCGGCTCCACGTACTGGCCTTCCCGCGCCTCCTTCTCCACCACGACGCCGCCGAGGGGCGCGTAGAACGTCACATGCTCGCGCACGGCGCCGCTTTGCTCGATGCCGGCGATCTGCTCGGCGGTCAGGCCCCAGAGCCGCAGGCGTTCGCGCGCGGCATCGAGGAGCCCGGCGCCGGCCGGGTTCTTGAACGCCTGCAAAAGTTCCTGCTGGGCCGAAACCAGGTCGGGGCTGTACAGCTCCGCCAGGGGATCGCCGGACTTCACCGCCAGGCCGGCGTAGTTCGCATGCAGCCGGTCAATGCGTCCGGGGATGCGCGGAGCGATAGTGGCCAGGCGCGTTTCGTCGAACTGCACCTTGCCGACCATGCGAATCTCCACGGGGACATGACGACGCTCGACGGGCGCGACGGCCACCTCCGCCAGGGCCCGGGCCGCCGGCGACAGCGTCAGTTGGCGCGGTTCCGCCTCCAGGGCGGAATCCGTTTCCACCGGGATCAAGTCCATGCCGCACAACGGGCACAGCCCGGGCTTCGACTGGCGAATCTGCGGGTGCATGGAACAGGTCCAGAGTTCCGCCTTGTCCTCGAGGTCTTTGGAAGGCGCGCCCGAAGGGTTCCCTCCGTGTCGGTCACAACTCCGGCCGGCAAGGAATCCGATCGCCAGGAGCAGGATCGCCGTTCCCACATATCCGCTTCTTTTCATGGGTCCGCTCCTTCAGGGGCCGGTGCGCGCGGGGGTCCCCAGCGTCTCCTGAAGCTCCGCCCCGTATTTGCCGATGCAGCAGCCGATCTCCACCACGGCCAGTTCCAAATCCACCAGCGCGCGCTCGTACGACAGCCGGAAATCGAGCAGCGTCCGCTGCGCGTCCACGACGTCCATGAAGTCCGTCCGTCCGGCCACGAAATCCTGCCGGACGACCTCATAGGTCTGCTCCGCCTTGGGGATCAGCGAATCCCGGAACAGCGCCACCCGGCGCGCGGCGTCCCGGTGCATCACGATCGCCCGGCGCAGTTCCACCGTGAGCGCGTTGCGCTGATCGGCCTTCCGGTTCCGGGCCGATTCCGCCAGGGCCGCGGCCTCCCGCCTCCGCGCCGCGTTCTTCCCGCGCCACCACGGCAGCGTGATGCCCACCATGAGCGAGGCGTCGTACTCGTCCCCGCCTCCCTCCATGCCCGGCATGCTCATGACCCCGGCCCCCAGCATCAGGTCCGGCAGGCCGACCCGCCGGGCCAGCTTTTCGGTATATCGATTTTTTTCGATCAGGGCCTGCGCCGCCTTCAGCTCCGGGTTGAGGTCGTCGATCAGGCCGAACAACACGGCGTCGTCCGGAAGCGCGGGGGCCGATGGAGAGGTCTTCGGCCAGGGCAGGGGCTCGTACACGGTCAGGTCCAGCAGGGCGGCCAGTTGGTCCGACCGGAGACGCCGCTCGTCCCGCAGGGCGGCCGCTTCGCTGGAGGTCCGTTCCCGCTCCACCTGCGCCTTCGTCACGTCCGCGAACCGGGCCGTGCCGGCCTCGTACCGGGCCCGGGTCACGTGCTCCAGGTCGGCGAGCAGCCGCTCGTGTTCCTCCAGCGCGGCGAGGGAGCGGCCTTGCAGGTGATAGTCGTAAAAGGCCCGGCTGACCCGGTCGTAGAGATCCAGCCGGGCCGCCTCGAATTCATGGCTCGCCGCTTCGGCTTCCGCCGCGGCTTCCTTTTTCATTAGCCCGCGGCGGCCGAACAGGGGAATCGCCTGGGTCAGCGCGACCTGCCAGCGCACGTCCTTCTGCTCGACAAACTGCTCGAAGGACAACTGCGGATCGTCCAGGGCGCCCGCCTGCGTCGCACGCTCCACGGCGGCCTGCCACTCCTGGCGAACCCCCTTCAACCCGGGATTCTCGCGGAAAGCCCTCTCCAGGTATTGATCCAGCGTGGCGCCGTCCTCCGGGCCCGGCCAGTCCCCCGCGCCCGCCTGTCCGCGCGCCACGACGCCGCCCACCGACAGCAGCAGGACCGCGGCATTTCGCCAGGGCGTCCGCGTCATACTCACGCCTCGCTTCGGACCGGCCACCCGAGATTCTCCTCGTGCCGCGTCTTCAAGTTTTTCATCGGATCCTCCGGCGCCCCAATATACCCCATGGGGGTATAAGGTCAAGGCGGGCCGCCTGGTC
The DNA here is from genome assembly GCA_018001225.1 of Kiritimatiellia bacterium. Taxonomy (NCBI): domain Bacteria; kingdom Pseudomonadati; phylum Kiritimatiellota; class Kiritimatiellia; species Kiritimatiellia bacterium. The sequence goes on from JAGNIJ010000007.1 coordinate 94,830, forward strand.
CAAATCCGCGCGCAAGGATCTTCGACCCCATGCCCTCCCGCGCAGGTTCTCCTTGGCGGTCACGGCTCGCGGGACGCTCGCCCTCCAGGCGAGGAACCTATCTGCATGGTATAGACAGCGTTATGGAGGGCGAGCGTCCACGCGAGCCGCAAAGGCGGCGCCGTGCGCAGGGATTGCCCCAGTGACCGCAATTCTTACACGCGGATTTGGGCCCGGGGACTCCGTGAGGCCGTCCAAATGCGGCTTGAGCGGGGGTCCTTCCGGGAGTATCTGTAGGCTGTTGCCCGGGACGTGCCCGGCGACGGGAAGGTACGTATGACCCGCAATATCCTGGTGCAGTGGGCGCAGATCCAGCGGAAGCTGACCGGCCTGTCCGACCACACGCTCGAGCCTCATGGCGCGGGGGCCTGGTCGCCCAACACGGACGTGTACGAGAGCGCGGACGACGTGGTGATCAAGATGGAGTTGGCCGGCGTGCCGGCGGAGAGCCTCCACATCGTCCTCGAAAACCGCGTGGTGCATGTCGAGGGGCTCCGCCGCGACCCGCACAGCGGCGAGAGCGCCGCCGGCTACCGGTTCCGCCAGATGGAGATCGAGTACGGGGCCTTCCGCCGGACCCTCGAGCTCCCGTTCGCCGTGGACGGGGAGCAGGCGGCGGCCCGGATGCAGAACGGCATCCTCACGATCAAGCTCCCCCGCGCCCGGGAGTCGAGCGGGCAGAAGATCACCGTCACCACGGAAAGCGAGCCATGAGCGAAACGCCCGAACCCGGCGGGGCCGCCCCGGTTCCTCCGGCGGAGCCGCAGAACGGGGAGCGCACGAATTCGTTCCCGCCGGTGCTGCCCGTGCTGCCGATGAGCGACTTGGTGCTGTTCCCGTCCATGGTCGCGCCCCTCGTGGTCAACACGCCCAAGTCGACGAGGCTGATCGACGCCGTCACCGGGGGGCCGCGCCTGCTGATCACCGTCCTCCAGAAGAGCCGGGCGGCGTCGGACGACGCCGTCGGGTTCACGGACCTTTACGAATACGGGTGCGTGGCCCGGCTGATCAAGATGCTGAAGTTTCCCGACGAGACCGTGCGGATCCTCGTACAGGGCCTCTCGCGCTGCCGCCTGGCGCGGCCCCACGAGAACCCCGGATACCTGGAGACCTACCACGCGATCCTCAAGGACGAGGTCGAGGATTCCGTCGAAACCATGGCCCTGGCGCGCAACGCCTCGCAGAAGTTCCAGGAGATCATCACTCTCTCGCCCACGCTGCCCGAGGAGCTGAAGATCGCCGTGTTCAACGTCGACGGGCCGGGCGCGCTGACGGACCTGATCGCCTCGCACCTCAACATGTCCCTGGAGGACCGCCAGGCGCTGCTCGAGGAATACCGGGTCAAGGGCCGCTTGAGCCGCCTGACCACGCTGCTGAACCGCGAGTTCGAGGTGCTGCGGATGGGCACGGAGATCCAGCACAAGGTCAGCGAGAACTTCGCCAAGACCCAGCGCGAGTTTTTCCTGCGCGAGCAGATGAAGGCCATCCGCCAGGAGTTGGGCGAAAAGGACCAGCAGCAGATGGAGGGCCAGGAGATCGAGAAGAAGATCGCCGCCGCCAAGCTGCCGCCGGAGGCCCTCGAGGCGGCCCACAAGGAGCGGGAGCGGCTGCTGACGATCCCCAGCGCGTCGCCGGAATACGGCGTGATCCGCACGTACCTCGATTGGCTCACGGAGTTGCCCTGGGCCGCGGCCACGGAAGACGTGCTGGATATCACCCGGGCGCGCGCGGTGCTCGACCGGGACCACTATGACCTGGCCAAGGTCAAGGACCGCATCCTGGAATACCTGTCCGTGCTCAAGTTGAAGAAGGACCTGAAGGGGCCGATCCTGTGCTTTGTCGGGCCGCCGGGCGTCGGCAAGACGTCGCTGGGCCAGTCCATCGCCCGGGCGCTCGGCCGCAAGTTCGTACGCATGTCGCTCGGCGGCATGCGGGACGAGGCGGAGATCCGCGGGCATCGCCGCACCTACGTGGGCGCCCTGCCGGGCCGGATCATCCAGGGCCTGCGCAAGGCCGGCTCCCGCAACCCGGTCTTCATGCTCGACGAGATCGACAAGCTGGGCCAGGACTTCCGCGGCGACCCGTCCGCCGCGCTGCTGGAGGTGCTCGACCCCGAGCAGAACGCCTCCTTCACCGACCATTATCTCAATGTGCCCTTCGATCTTTCCTCCGTGTTGTTCATCACCACGGCGAACCTCGTCGATCCGCTGCCGCCCGCGCTGCGCGACCGCATGGAGACCCTGGAACTGCCCGGGTACACGGAGAACGAGAAGATCCACATCGCGGCCAAGTACCTGGTGCCGAAGCAAGTGGCCGCGCACGGGCTCAAGCGCGCGCAGGCGGTGCTGCCCCGGACAACGCTGCAGCGGATCATCGGCGAATACACCCGCGAGGCGGGCGTCCGGAACCTGGAGCGGCAGATCGCGGCGATCTGCCGCAAGACTGCGCGACGCGTGGCCGAGGGCCGCCGGGGCTCCAGGACGGTGTCTCCCGAGGCGCTGCACGGGTTGCTGGGGCCCCGGCTTTTCGAGGCCGAGATGGCCGAGCGGCAGTTGGAGCCCGGCATCGCGACCGGCCTCGCGTGGACGTGGGCCGGCGGCGACATCCTGTTCATCGAGGCGACCCGCATGCCGGGGCGCGGCCAACTGACGCTCACGGGTTCGCTGGGCGACGTGATGAAGGAATCCGCGCAGGCGGCGTTGAGCTACGTCCGGGCCAACGCGCGGAAGCTGGGCCTGCCGGCCGACGTGCTGAAAAGCACGGACATTCATATCCACGTCCCCTCGGGCGCGATCCCGAAGGACGGCCCCTCGGCGGGCATCACGATGTTGGCGGCCCTCGTGTCGCTGCTTTCGGGCCGGGCCGTGCAGGCGGGCGTGGCCATGACCGGCGAGATCACCCTGCGGGGCAAGGTCATGCCCGTCGGCGGCATCAAGGAAAAGGTCCTCGCGGCGTCGCGCGCCGGCATCCGGCGGATCATCCTGCCCGCCCGGAACCGGCGAAGCCAGGAGGACGTGCCCTCCGAGATCCGCCGCAAGATGAAGTTCGTCTTCGTGGAAAACGCGGAGGCGGCCCTGCGCGCGGCGCTGGGACCGGCCCGCCGGGGGGAGGCATGATCCGGCGCGCCGCGGGGATGGTCCTGCTGGCCTGCGGCGTGCTCGGGGCGCGGGCCGCGATGGACGACGGCCCGCTCCTTCAGCCGGAGGCCTCCTGGCCGGATGCCGGTGAGTTGGTCCGCGGCGTGGTGGCCGGGCTGCCCGACGTCCCCGTGGTGATCCACGCGCAGTTGCAATCGAAGGACCGGCGCGGCGTGATCGAGGGCGTGTTGAACGCCGAGATGAAGCTGGACTGGTATGGCCGGCCGCCGACGGCCGACTACCTGATCCGCGACGCGTTTGGCGCCGGCCGGGAAGCGCTCCGCTTGAGCTGGTCCGAGCCCGGTCGCCCGGCCTACGGGTATCGGCGGGGCGACCCGCCCGCGGAGGCGGCGCTGCCGGACCTGTACCGGCCGATCGAGGGGACCGACATCAGCTGGGTGGACTTGAGCCTGTCCTTCCTCTGGTGGCCGGGCGGCCGCACGGTCGGCATGGAGAAGATCAAGGGCCGCATGTGCTATATTGTGGATATCCCGGCGCCGCCCGGGGAGCCGGGGAACTATGCCGGCGTCCGGCTCTGGATCGAGCCGCGCATACGCATCATGCTCCAGGCCGCGGCTTACGACACGGGGGGCGAGGTGCTACGCCTGGTCGAGGTGAAGAGCTTCAAGAAGGTGCGCGACCTGTGGCTGATCCAGAACCTGGACGTGCAGACCTTCCCGGGGCGGCACCGGACGAGCCTGCGTGTCCGGCGCGTGGAAGTGGCCGGCGAGTCCGTGGAAGAGAGCGAGCCGGACGATCGTGGAGACGGGTAAGGAGGCGGCCGTGGCGGATATTCAACTGAAATGCGCCCAGTGCGGGAAGGAAACCGCCGTTTCCGAGTTTGTGTCCGTGGAGGCGCTGACCTGCCCGGCCTGCGGTGCGGCGTTGTGCATGCCGGAGCGGAAGGAGGAGGCGGCCCCGCTTAAGATTCGCCTCCAGGAGCGCGAATCCAAGACCGGCCTGACGGGCCGCGAAATGGACGTGGATGTCCTGGCGCGCGCCGTGGCGGCGAAGGAGACCGACTCGGTCCTCGGCGAAGTGCACAAGGCCCGGACCCAGGTCCGGAAATCCACCGGCCTCTGGCTTTGGGTGATCCTGCTCCTGGTTGGGGGCGGGTTGGTCGGCTGGCAGCATGCCGTGGCCGAGGGGCTCGGCCCCGAGTGGCTGGCGGACGGGTATCCGGTGGTCCGGTCCGTCGTCTCCGGCCTGGCCATGGTCACGGTCCTGGTCGTGGCCTTCTACGAGAGCTGGGTGCAGGGCGTGTTATGCCTGCTGCTGCCCTTTTACATCCTGTACTACTCGATCGTCCGGATGGAGTTCAACCTGGTGCGCGGACTTTTCCTGGGCGTGTGCGTGGCCCTGGCCGCCGAGGTCAAAATCCTGCCGAAGCAATCGCTCCTGATCGCCGCGCAGGGCGGGTTCGAGCAGATGATCGTCAACGTGAACCAGTTGATCCAGCGCGCCGGGGAGCCGCCGAACATGCCGCCCAGCCGGAAGCGCGGGCGTTCCAAGCCGAAATCCTTCATGCCTCTGCCGCCCCGCGGGGGACCGTCCGTTCCGATCGTGGGCCGGGCCTTTATGCTTGGCCATCAAGCTTCTTGAATGGCTGAAAAAAGCATTCCACACCTTGCAAGGTGTGGAAATGCTCTGGCGGGGCGAGTGGTCCGTCCGCGGGATGTGGCCAGGAGTGCGTCGCGGAAAAAACTTTATTCCATCATGGCCAGCGTCGCCGCGCCGATAACGCCGGCGTCGTTGCCCAGTTCCGCGGGCTTGATCACGATCCGCTCCGCGAACACCGGGCTCAACCGCTCGGACAGGTGCCGGCGCAGGGGATCGAACAGAACCGGACCGCTCTGCGCCACGCCCCCGCCGACAATGAACGCCTGGGGCTGGATCACGTAAGCCACCGACGCGAACGCCGCCGCCAGGCAGTCGGCCATGAAGTCGAAGATTTCCAGCGCCAGGACATCGCCCTGTTTCGCCGCGCGGGCGATGAGCTCGACCGTGATCGCGGCCGGGTCCCCTCCCGCGAGGTCGCGGATCAGCGACGCGCGGCCCTGCTGGAGGGCCTGCGCGGCCCGCTCCACCAGGCGCCGGTTGCCGACGTATTGCTCCAGGCCGCCGCGCCCCTGCGGGGACTTGATGCCGTCCATGCGGATCGACACGTGCCCGATCTCGCCGGCCATGGAATAGGCCCCGCGGTAGAGCTGGTTGTTGATGACGATGCCGCCGCCGACGCCGGTGCCCAGGGTCACGAACACGGCGTGCTGGTAGGCGCGGCCGGCCCCGTAGGTGCATTCGCCCAGGGCCATGACGTTGACGTCGTTGTCCACCCGGACGTGCAGCTTGAACCGCTCCTCCAGCCTCGGCGCGAGATGAACGTTGGTCCAGCCGGGCACGTTCGCCAGGTCGTAAATGAACCCGCGCTCGAAATCCACGAACCCGGGCACGCCGACGCCGAGGCCGGCCAGGGGCGCGTCCGCGGAAGCCGTCTTGTCCTTCAACTGCTCCAGGCCGCGGCCGACGGCGTCGAGCCAGCCGTCCAGCCCCGGGGCCTCCTTCGTCGGGATCTTCGCCCGGGCCTCGACCTCGCCGCGTTCGTTGACCCGGGCCATCTTGATGAAGGTTCCGCCGAAATCCACGCCGATGGCGTGGCGCATGCCGCTGCCGTCTTTCATGATTTTGCTCCGAGAAAAAGCCTCTCCGCGTTCGCCGTGGTACTATGCGCGATGCGTTCGAGGCTGTCATTTCGAATTTTGGCGAGCGCCTCGGCCACGGGCACCACCCAGGCAGGCTCATTGCGTTGGCCGCGGTGCGGTACGGGCGCGAGGAAGGGCGTGTCGGTCTCGATCAGCAGCCGGTCCGCCGGGAGGCCCCGGGCCACTTCGCGCAGCGGGCCGGCGTTGCGGAACGTCAGGATGCCGCTGAAACTGATCATCAGGCCCAGGTCGATCAGCCGCGCGGCGAAGTCCGCGGTGCCGGTGAAGCAGTGGAGCACCCCGATCCGCTCGGGATCGCCCCGCCACGCGGCGGCGTGCTCGCGCAGCAGGTCCAGCGTGTCCGCGTCCGCCTCGCGGCTGTGCACGATGACGGGTTGCCGGCGCCGGCAGGCGATCTCCAACTGGGCGGCAAAAAGCGCCTTCTGGGCCGCCGCCGTTTCCGGCTCGTAGTGATAGTCCAGGCCGATCTCGCCGAGCGCCACGACGCCGGGCCGGGCGAGATCATCCTCCAGGACGGCCAGGGCCGGCGTGGCGCAGGCCTGGTCCCGGTCGAACCCGAGCGAGGCGAGCACCTGCGCGGGCGCCTCGGCCGCCGCCGCCAGGGCGGCCCGGTTCAGTTCCGTCGATCCGCCGACGGCCACGATCCGCGCGACCCCGGCCGCGGCCGCGCGCGCCAGGACGGCCCGCCGCTCCGCGGGGGCCGGGAAGATGTCGAAGTGGGCGTGGGTGTCGAAGAACATCGGGGACCGGCGTTCAGGGCTCGGGGTTCGGGGTTCGGGGTTCAGGAGGAAGGGAATCCACGCGGCCGGATTCGAGCCACGGCAGCACCGGGCTGTCCTTCCAGCGCTCGCGCAGCGCCCGCTCCAGGGCATCGGCTTCCGGGCCGCGGTCCAGCGCCCGGAGGATGCGGAGCGCGAGCGCGCCGGAGCGCACGGCGGTTTCCGCGGTGGCGGCCTGCTCGGCCGCGGCCCGGTATTCCGCGATGGCCTCCGCGTAGAGATCGTTGCGGGCGTACAATTCGGCCAGTTTTTCCTTCAGGAGCGGGCTGCCGGTTTCCGCGATCCAGCGCCGGCAGAGCCCCAGCGCCACGTTGAAGCGGCCGGCGCGCACCAGCCGGTTGACGACGCGGACGCGGGCCCACCCCGGGCCCTCCTCGTGCTCCGCCTGCGTTTCCGCCGGGCGGAGGAACGGCCGGTAGAGCGGGTCGCCGATCACGGTGACCTGCCACGAGAGGACCGGCTGGGCGAGATAGGCGCTCTCGCCGAACGTGAGCCCGCGGCACAGGCGATCGGTGAAGATCGACAGGTACGGAGTCCAGTTGAGCAGCGGTTCGCCCACGCAGCCCATCGTCGCCGCCGCCCCGGCGGCCAGCAGCGGCCCGGCCCAGTGCTCGGAGGCCGTGCGCAGGATCGCCGCGCTGCCGGAATGGATGTGATAGGCCACGGCGCCCGGCTCGAAGCGGAACCCGGGCCGGAGGAAAGGGCCGGACACGTGCTCGGCGTACCAGCCCAGGTAGAAGGCCGCGTGCTCCATCGGGAAGGCGGGGCCCCAGACGGGCTCCGCGGCATCCTCGACGACCTCGAGGCCTTCCCGGGCGAGACGCTCCGCCGCCTCGGCCAGCCAGTAATCGCCCATCGCGTAGCCGCCCCGCTTGATGCCGCGCCGGTCCACGTAGGCGCGCCCGCTCAACCCGAGCCGCTCGGCCGCCGCGGCGTCGTCGATCATGCGCCGGACCGTGGCCGGGTCCGGGCCGTCCAGCCGGGCGGCGATCAGGACGCGGGACGCGGAGGCCGGCGCGTCGGCCTCGCTCATCTGGTTGAACAGGGGATTCGTGTACGGCCCGCGGATCGGGTGGGCGGCGTGGAGCAGCAGGGCCAGTTCCGAATCCACGGCGGCGGCGTCCTTGAGATCGAGCCGCCGCAGCCGGTTGGCGACGATCTCGCCGATCCGCCAGCGGGTGTCGGTGATGCGCACGGGCACGCCGTACATGCAGACCAGGTAGCGCACCGAGGAGGAAAGGGTCTGCCACTCGCTTTCGTGGCGGCGCACGGAGTCCGCGGGCCGGCGCGCCTGCTCGATCAGGCGGCGTTCGCGCAGGAAGGCCAGCAGCGGGTCCCGCAGACGGACCTCGTACACTTCGCGCAGGAGGGTCTCGCCGGCGGGCAGGTCCAGGGCGCAGAGGTGATCCTCCGGGATGCCGCGGACCTGCAGGTAGTGGCGGGCCAGTTCGAGGGACTCGGGCACCCGCCGGTTCGCGACGACCACCGTGCGGCGGGCGAGATCGTCGGCCCGCGCGGCGCCGGCCCACAGCGCCAGCGCTAAACAAAAGAGCCGGGCGCCGCTGTATCGCGCCACGCCCGGCCCCTTTGTCCGCATGGCCGATCCCTACTTCAGGAGCGGGCTGACGGCCTTCAGGATGGGCGCGATGACCAGGGCGACCACGCTCATCAGCTTCATGAGGATGTTCAGCGACGGGCCGGCGGTGTCCTTGAAGGGATCGCCGACGGTGTCGCCGACCACGGCCGCCTTGTGCGCCGGCGAGCCCTTGCCGCCGTGCGTGCCGCCCTCGATGTGCTTCTTGGCGTTGTCCCACGCCCCGCCGGCGTTGGACATGAAGAGGGCCATCAGCACGCCCGAGGCCGTGACGCCCGCGAGCAGGCCGCCGAGCATTTCCTTGCCGAACACGAAGCCGACCACGACGGGCGTCAGGATGCCGAGCAGGGCCGGCACGCTCATCTTCTTGATCGCCGCCGCCGTGGAGATGTCCACGCACCGGGCGTAGTCGGCCTTCACGCCTTCCTTGCCTTCCAGCAGGCCGGGGATCGTCTTGAACTGGCGGCGGACCTCCTCGACCATCGCGAAGGCCGCCTGCCCGACGGCCGTCATGGCGAAGGCGGAGAAGAGGAACGGCATCATGCCGCCGATCAGCAGGCCGGCCATGACCTTCGGATCCGTCACGTCGATGACCGGGAGATTCACGGTTTCGCGGAAGGCCGCGAAGAGGGCGAGGGCGGTAAGGGCGGCGGAGCCGATGGCGAATCCCTTGCCGATGGCGGCCGTCGTGTTGCCGACGGCGTCGAGCTTGTCGGTCCGCTGCCGGACTTCCTTCTCGAGGCCGGACATTTCCGCGAGGCCGCCGGCGTTGTCGGCGATCGGGCCGTAGGCGTCCACGGCCAGCTGGATGCCCGTGGTGGCCAGCATGCCGAGCCCGCCGAGGGCGATGCCGTACAGCCCGGCCATCCGGTAGGTGAGGATGATGGCCGCGCCGAGCACGAGGACCGGCAGGGCCGTCGAGAGCATGCCCACGCCGAGGCCGGCGATGATGTTCGTCGCCGCGCCGGTTTCCGCCGCGTCCGCGATGCTGTTGGACGGGCCCTTGCCCTCGGCGGTGTAGTACTCGGCCAGCAGGCCGATGATCACGCCGGCGACCAGGCCGACGATCGTGGCCCAGTAGATGCCGGTCGCCGTGTAGACCTCCTGGAACGTCTCCACCACGCCGCCGCGCAGGGTCATGGCCGTGAGCTCGAAGGTCGCCGGGGCGATGGCCTTGACGATCCAGTAGGAGACGATGGCCATGATGAGCCCCGCGCCGATCGTGCCGGTGTTGAGCGCCTTCTGCGGGTTGCCGCCTTCGCGCGTCCGGACGAAGAACGTGCCGATGGCGGAGAACACGATGCCGGCGCCCGCGATGACCAGGGGGAGGAGCACGAGATTCAGGACGGGCTTGTCGGCGGAGGTGACCAGGGCGGTGGCGCCCAGCACCATGGCGCTGACGATCGCGCCGACGTAGGACTCGAAGAGGTCCGCGCCCATGCCCGCGACGTCGCCGACGTTGTCGCCGACGTTATCCGCGATGACGGCGGGATTGCGGGGGTCGTCCTCGGGGATCCCGGCCTCGACCTTGCCGACCAGGTCCGCGCCGACGTCCGCGGCCTTCGTGTAGATGCCGCCGCCCACGCGGGCGAAGAGGGCGATCGAGCTGGCGCCCATGGAGAAGCCCGTGATGATCGGCAGGACCGTCGCGCGGAGCGTCTCCACGTCCGACGAGGCCGTCACGCCGAACTTCTTGAAGAAGACGATCGTCAGCAGCGAGATCCCGGCGAGCCCGAGCCCGACCACGCACATGCCCATGACGGCGCCGCCGGAGAAGGCGACCTGGAGGGCGGAGGCCAGTCCCTTGCGCGCGGCGTTCGTCGTGCGCATGTTGGAGGCCGTGGCCACCCGCATCCCGAAGAAGCCCGACACGCCGGAGCAGAGCGCGCCCACGACGAAGGAAACCGCCACGAGCTTGACCGCCCCCTGGTTCAACCACGCCAGCAGCGCGGCCACGACGACGACCACGATGGCCAGCACCTTGTATTCGCGGGAGAGGAACGCCATGGCGCCCTCGCGGACGGCCGCGCCGATGGCCTGCATTTTTTCCGTTCCGGGCTCCTGCTTGTAGATCCACGCGGTCTTCCACCAGGCAAAGACCAGCGCCAGGATCCCGGCGCCGAGCGACAGGTAGAGCAGGGTCGTGTCCATCTGAATCTCCTTATTATTCCGGCACATCAGGCCGCTTTCCCGGCCGGACCCACAACCGGACGGGCGGACACTCTAGGGGGCCGGCCCGGTGGTGTCAATCCCGCAGGCGGGGCCGAAAAAGGTTGCATCCGCCGCCGGAACCCGGGAAAAGAGAGGCGCGGAGCACACCCATGCTGAAACTGAAACTCGACAGGCCGCTGGCCGTCTTCGACATCGAGTCGACCGGAATCAACAAAAAGGCGGACCGGCTGATCGACCTGGCGGTCGTCAAGTTCTGGCCGGACGGCCGGACGGAATCCTGCACCTTCCGCGTGAATCCCGAGCGGCCGATCCCGCCGGACGCGACGGCGATCCACGGCATCACGGACGAGATGGTGAAGGGCTGCCCGACCTTCCAGCAGGTCGCGCCGCGCGTGATGGACGTCCTCAAGGACTGCGACCTGGCCGGGTACAACATCCTGGGGTTCGACATCCCCTTGCTGACCGAGGAGTTCTCCCGCGCGGGGCTGGTCTTCGACATGCAGAATCGCCGCGTGCTGGACGCCCAGCGGATTTTCCACAAGAAGGTCCCCCGCGACCTCCCCGCCGCGCTGGCCTACTACTGCGGCGAGATGCACCTCGACGCGCACGACGCCATGGCGGATGTCCAGGCCACGGTCCGCGTGCTGGAGGGGCAGTTCGAGCGCTACGCCGACCTGCCCCGCGACCTGCAGGCGCTGGACGAGTTCTGCAATCCGCGCCACCCGGAATGGGTCGACCGCACAGGCCGGTTCCGGTGGGTCAACGGCGAGGTGGTGATCAATTTCGGAAAGAAACAGGGCGTGACGCTGGCCGATATGGCTAAAAACGACCCCGGGTTTCTCAAGTGGATGCTGAAAGGCGATTTCGCGCCGGACGCCCTGGAGATCGCCAAAAACGCCCTCGACGGAAAATTTCCGCGCCTGCCCGCCGGCTGATCTTCAGTCCACCCGTTCGACCGACAGGTCCGGGTTGACGACCTCGCGGAGCTGGGCCTCGATGCCGTGATGCAAGGTCATCAAGGCCCCGGGACAGCCGCGGCACGCGCCGAGGAGCTTGAGCTTGACCACCTGTCCCTGCAGGGCGACGAATTCCACGTCGCCGCCATGGGACTGGATGTACGGGCGAATCTGCTCGATGTAGGCCTTGACCTGTTCTTCCATGTCCGGAACCTTTCGTTGGAGCCCCAAGATTCCCCATCCGGGCGCGACTTGCAAGCGGGCATTTCCGGCGGCCCGGTCAGCGCCGCGCGTCCCGGACCCGGAAGCGCATCGTGATGGGCGTGTGGAGCGGCGGCACGGCCTTCTTGTTCACGGCCAGGATCTCGTCGTCGGCGCCGACGGCATCGCCGATGTTGACGATGGCCCACGGATCCCAGTAGGTCGCCACCAGGCTTTCCTCGGCCAGGGCCTTGAATTCCCCGTCCTCGATCGCCGATCCCGTGAACAGCCAGGGGGTGTTTTTCAGGGGCCTGTTGCGCCCCACGTGCAGGAGGAACCGCTCCGCCGGCAGAGAGCGGCGCTTCCCCTTGATCTCCCAGTCCACCCGGATATCCAGGACGGGGCCGGCGGCCCCCGGCTGGCCGAGCCCCGCGGGGGGCGTGCCGGGCTGCAGGCCGAGCAGCAGCAGGCCGGTCTGGAGGTCGAGCGGATGCACGTCGAGGACGAAGACGCTCTCATGGGTCTTGCCGCCCTTGCCGCAGGCCAGCAGTTCGATCGCCCCGGAGACCTGGTTGACCCAGCCGGTCGCCAGGACCGTGCGCGTGGAGGGATCGACGCGCACGGACCCGAGGACGGCGACGCCGTCCTTCCACACGGGCGGAGCCGGGGCGGCGGCCGGGTCCCCGCCCCGGGCCGGGATCCCGGCGGCCAGGGCGAGCAGCACCGTGATTCGAAGAAGGGCGGGCTTCATTCGATGATGGACATGGCCTCGGCGGCGCGGCGGCATTTCTCCATCTGGCGCCGGTACTCGGCGATGTTGCGCTCGGTGCCCCGTTCCGCGGCGGCGAGGTCGAAGGCGATCTGGGCGGCGCGCTCCGCCCGGGCGTACTGGCCGAGGATGTAGTAGGACTCCGACAGCGTGCTCCAGACGTGGTAATCCTTGGGGGCCAGGAGCAGCGCGTCCTGCGCGAGCTCCAGGGCGCGGGCCCCGTTGCGGATGTGGTTGTCCTTGGCCGTCGCGTAGAGCCAGGCCAGGTTGTTCTTGAGCGAGTAGTCGCCCGGGTTCTCCGCGACGAGGGCCTCGAAGATGTCGCGGCCTTCCTCGTACTGCTGAAGTTGGATCATGATGTTACCCAGGCCGAACCGGGCGCGGTGGTTCTTGGGGTCTAACTTCAGCACGCTGCGGAGCTGGGCGAGGGCGTCCTGGATGCGACCCCGGTTCATGTTGCCGTAGGCCTGGTCCAGGCGCCGGTTGATCTCGCGGAGCGCCTCGCGGGTCTGCGCCGGTTCCTGCGGCGGCGCGTCCGGGGGCGCCGCGGGCTCGGCCGCCTTGGCCCAGCTGGCGAAGGCGAAAATCATCAGGTCCGCGTCCGCCGGGCCGGCGCAAAACCCGGCCAGCAGCCACGCCCCCGCGACGACCTTCAGGGTTTGGCGCCATGCATGCATTACGGTTCTCCCCACGTCACCGTGACCACGGGCGGATCCATCTTGACCACGGTCAACCCGGGCGGCACGTGGACCCGCAGCGGCAATTCATAGGTGCCTGCCTTCTCCACGTCCGAGCCGTCCGCATACACCCGCACGTCGCGCGCGTCCAGTTTTTTCAGCAGTTCGGCGCGGCCGCGCACGGACAGGGAGATCGACGGCGGCTCGACGGACAGGCGCTCGCGGGCGCCCGGCCGGGCCAGCACCCCCACGGCGACGTCCGTCCAGGTCTCGGCGCTCGTGCGCTCGCCCATGGTCACGTCCACGGAGACCTGGCCGGGGATCGGCTCCAGCAGGATGGTTTCCGGCGGAACCTGCACCGGGACGCGCGGCTTGCGGAACGACTTGGTGCGGCCCTCGATATCCAGCGGGGCCGTAGGGACCGACTCGATCTTCTGCAGCCGGCTGCGGGGCCCCGCCAGGGTGATCGTCGCCGGCGTGCAGACCCAGCGTTCGACCTCGAATTCGTCCGCCGGCGCGCCCTGGAAATCCGCCTTGACCGGCACGACCTTCTCCTCCTGGCGGTCCAGGTTCACCGCGATCTCGTTGGGCCGGATCTGGACCGGGCGGACCGTGTTCGGCGCGTTGATGTGCCGCGGCAGAATCTTCAGCCGGGCGGGCGGGTTGGTGCCGTTCAGGGCCCGCGGGCTCACGTCGATCTCGACCTTGACCTGGTCGCGGTTCAGGAAGCGGATATCCTCCTCGGAGCCGCGGAACACGATGTCCACGGCGGCGACCGACTGGTCCAGCACGGCCCAGCCCTCGGGCAGGCGCAGTGCGACGGGCACCTCGCGGATGCGCGCCTCGAAGTTGATGACGGACTGGATGCCGTACCACGTCACCGTGGCGAGGACCACGGCCGCCAGCTTGCCCCCCCAGTTGCGCCGGAGCATCTCGAAAAGCCTGGTCGCCCAGCTAGGCATTCGGGCGGGCCTCCTGTTGCCGGGCGGCGTCGGTCTTGGCCACGCCCTCCGGCGTGAGGTCCAGTTGCTCCTTCACGCGCCCCATGCGGCTCTGCGGCCGGGGCCCCTTGAGCAGCACCGCCGAGAGCATCCGCCGCAGCCGCTCCTCGTCCAGGCCGCGGCTCAACCGACCCTTGTAAGCCACGGAAATCGTCCCGGTCTCCTCCGAGATGACGACCACCAGGGCGTCCGTCTCCTCGGTCAACCCGACGGCCGCGCGGTGCCGCGTGCCCAGCGCCTTGCTGATTTCCTCGCGCGCGGACAGCGGAAACATGCAGCCCGCGGCGACCAGCCGGTTGCCGCGGATCAGCACGCCGCCGTCGTGCAGCGGCGTGTGGGGGTAGAAGATGCTCGCCAGGAGTTCGGGCGTCACCACGCTGTCGATCCGCACCCCGGTCTCGTGCACCGCCCGCGTGCCGATCTCGCGCTCCACGGCGACCAGCGCGCCGATCTTCCGCTCGGAGAGCATCAGCGCGGCCTGCACGATGTGCTCCACGACGGTGCGTTCGGCCGCCGGGGAGGCGAAGACATGCGGCTTGCCGAGCTCCGCGAGCGCGCGCCGGATCTCCGGTTGGAAGATGATCACCAGCGCCACCGCCAGGTAGATCGACGCCCGCGCGACCAGCCAGTTGACCGTGTCCAGGCGCAGCACCCGGGTCAGCACGATCATCACGCCCAGCACCACGGCCAGCCCGAAGAGGATCTGCACCCCGCGCGTGCCCTGGAAGAACATGATCACGTAATAAAACGCGACCGCGAACAGGGCGATTTCAAGCAGGCCCGTCCAGCCGGGCCACTGGATCTGGTGCAGGAAATTCACGTTGGGCTTTCCTGCCTCAACATATCCACGACGCGGACCGCATCGCAAGTCTCCTTTACGTCGTGCGTGCGGATCAGGTGCGCCCCGCGCGAGATCGCCCAGGCGGTCGCGGCGAGCCCGCCCGCGAGCCGCTCTCCCGCCTCGCGTCCCGTGATCCGGCCCAGGAAACTCTTGCGGGAGAGCCCGACCGCCACCGGCCGGCCCAGCCCGGCCAGCGCGTCCAGGCGGCGCAGGAGGGCCACGTTGTGCTCCAGCGCCTTGCCGAACCCGATGCCGGGGTCCACGGCGAGCGACTCCGGGGCCAGTCCTTCCGCCGTGAGGCCGGCGATCCGGCCCGCCAGGTAATCGCGGACCTCGCGGACCACGTCCTCGTACCGCGGGTTCGCCTGCATGGTCCGCGGCGTCCCCTGCATATGCATCAGGATCACCCCCGCGCCGTACCGGCCCGCCACGGCGGGCATCTCCGGGTCCGCGGACAGGGCGGAGACATCGTTGACGATGTCCGCTCCGGCCTCGAGGGCGCTTTCCGCCACCGCCGCTTTCGTGGTGTCGATGGAGAGGGGGATGTCGCTCTCGGAACGGATGGCTTTGATCACCGGCCGCACGCGCCGGATTTCCTCCTCCGCCGGCACGGGCGCCGCGCCCGGCCGTGTGGATTCGCCGCCGATGTCCAGCAGGGCGGCCCCTTCCGCGATCATCCGCCGGGCCTGTTCCAGGGCGCGGGCCGGGTCGAGGAACCGGCCGCCGTCGGAGAAGGAATCGGGCGTGACGTTCAGGATGCCCATGACGAGCGTGCGCCGGCCGAGTTCGAACCGGCGGCGCCGCGCGGTCCACAGGAGTGTCGGCTGCTCGTTCATGTCCCGGTTTCCGCTATGGCCGGGCCCCCGGCGGATCAGGCGGGAGGGCTCGGCGGGGGCGTACCCGGCGCCGCGCGCTCGGCCTCGGACAGGATCCGGCCGTGCTCGATGATCTCCGCGACCTCGCGGCCGTCGAGCGTCTCCCGCTCCAGCAGCAGCTGGGCCACGCGGTCCAGGCTGGCGCGGTTCTCCCGGAGCATGCCCAGGGCCTTGTCGTGGGCCTCGCGGACGATCCGGCTGATTTCCTCGTCGATCTGCCGGGCCGTCTCCTCGCTGATCTCGTTGGTCCGGGAGACTTCGCGGCCGAGGAACAGCAGTTCCTCGCGCTGGCCGAAGTTCAGCGGGCCGATCTTCTCGCTCATGCCCCACTCGGTCACCATCATGCGCGCGATGTGCGTCGCCTGCTTGAGATCGTTATGCGCGCCGGTGGTGATGTCGCCGAAGACGAGCTCTTCCGAGGTGCGCCCGCCCATCATGCCCACGAGGGTGGCTAGCAGCTTGGCCCGGCCCTCGGTGTAGCGGTCCTTCTCCGGCAACTGCATCGTCGCGCCGAGCGCCGCGCCGCGCGGGATGATGGTCACCTTGTGCAGCGGCTCGCACTCCTCGAGCAGCTGCAGCAGGATGGCGTGCCCGGCCTCGTGGTACGCCGTCAGCTTCTTCTCCTTCTCGTCCAGCACGCGGCTGCGCCGCTCGCGGCCCCAGCGAACCTTGTCGCGGGCTTCCTCCAGCTCGCGCTCCGTGACGGCATCGAGGTTCTGGCGCGCGGCCAGCAGCGCCGCCTCGTTGATCAGGTTGGATAGGTCCGCCCCGGAAAACCCCGGCGTGCCCCGGGCGATCCGCCGCAGGTCGGTGTTCGGCGCGAGCTTCACGCGGCGGGAGTGGATGCGCAGGATCGCCTCGCGGCCCTCCAGGCCGGGCAGGTCGATGATGATCTGCCGGTCGAAGCGGCCGGGCCGGAGCAGGGCGGGGTCCAGCACGTCCGGCCGGTTGGTCGCGGCAATGATGATCACGCCCTCCTGGGTGTCGAAGCCGTCCATCTCCACCAGCAGGGCGTTGAGCGTCTGCTCGCGCTCGTCGTGCCCGCCGCCGATCCCGCTGAACCGGCTGCGCCCCACGGCGTCGATCTCGTCCACGAAGATGATGCACGGCGCGTTCTTCTTGCCCTGCTCGAACATGTCCCGCACGCGGCTGGCGCCGACGCCGACGAACATCTCGACGAAGTCCGAGCCGCTGATGCTGAAGAAAGGAACCTGGGCCTCGCCGGCGATCGCCTTGGCCAGCAGGGTCTTGCCCGTGCCCGGCGGGCCGACCAGGATCACGCCCTTCGGGATGCGCCCGCCGAGCTTCTGGAACCGTTTCGGGTCCTTCAGGAACTCGATGATCTCCTGGACCTCCTCCTTGGCCTCGTCGATGCCCGCGACGTCGGCGAAGGTCACCTTGTTGCGCTCGCGGCTCATCAGGCGGGCCCGGCTCTTGCCGAAGCTCATGGCCCCGCGCCCGGCCATGCGCATCTGCCGCACGAAGAAAAAGTAGATGATGCCGAACACCAGCAGGAACGGCGCCACGCTCGACACGAGCTGCCAGATGTACGGGTTCTGGGTCTTGAACTCGAACGGCACGCCGTTATCCCGGAGGAAGCGGATCAGGTCGTCGCCGACGACGATCTCGGTGCGGAACCGCTTGGGCCGTCGGGTCCGGGCGTCGGTGTCCAGCAGTTCGCCCCGGACGTAGTGCAGGCCGGACACCTCCACCATCACCTCGGCCTTGCGGATGCGGCGCTGGTTCACCAGTTCGACGAAGTCCGGGCTGTAGGGGACGCGCTCGTAGCGCTCCTGCTGCTGCGAGAACATCTGGTATACCGTCAGGAACAGCGCCAGCAGCAGCAGCCACAACGCCAACCCCCGGAGGGGGACGTTGGTCTTGCCCGCGCCGCTGTCCTTCGGACTGTAGATCGGAGGTTCCATGTTGTTATACGTTGGGGGAACGTACCACCCCTCCGCGCCGCATGCAACGCCGATGCGAACCCCTGTGGTGAGGATTTCAAAGTTTCCGTTTTTGTGCGGTCAAACTTTCCGAATGGGGGTCCATTGGAGCAAAACCACGGGATAACGGTCTGGGGCGGGCCTATGGCGCAGATAGGAGATACTACCGTCC